>NZ_JBHUVA010000046.1:0-51191 GCF_042670805.1 Micromonospora sp. NPDC057141
CGCTACACCTCGGCTAAGGCCCGCAAGAACTACGCCGCGACCAGCCCGATCACCCGCGCATCCGGCAAGAAGAGAACCGTCACTGCCCGGTTCGTACACAACGACCGGCTCATCGACGCCCTCATGACCCAGGCCTTCACCTCGCTGCGCGCCTCACCCGGAGCCCGCGCCTACTACGACCAGCACCGCGCCCGCGGCGCCAGCTACCGCGCCGCGCTACGCCAACTCGCCAACCGACTCGTCGGCATCCTCCACGGCTGCCTCAAAACCGGCACCCTCTACGACGAGACGACCGCCTGGTCCCACCACCTCAACCCAGCCACTGCTTGACACTCCAGCACATGGGATGTCTTTGCTCTGCACCCACATACGCAACAGTTCACGCAACGCAACCGATCGCTTCCCTCCGCCATTTGCCCGCCTCGCAGATTCGCTGGTCAAGCGAGTGGTGCGTCCGTGGGTGCAGAGCAAAGGGGGTGTGGGGAGGCGGGCAAGGCAGAAGGAACATGACGCAGAGTCAGATCGACAGGGTCATCACGCAGAGTAAGCAAACTCGAACGGCTCGGATCGGCGGCCAGCACCAGAAGGGAGGACCAGCAGGCGGGCGGGGCCAGACTGGGCGGGGCGGGCCAGACGGGGCGAGGCGGGCGGGGCCGGGGCGGGCTGGGCCGGGGCGGGGGCGGAAGGGGCCGGGGCGGGGGCGGAAGGGGGCGGGAGGCCGGTCAGTTGTCCGCGCCGCCGAGGCCGGCGAGGACCTCTTCCAGTTCGTCCGGCTTGACCAGCACGTCGCGGGCCTTGGAGCCCTCGGACGGGCCGACCACGCCCCGGGTCTCCATCAGGTCCATCAGCCGGCCGGCCTTGGCGAAGCCGACCCGCAGCTTGCGCTGGAGCATCGACGTCGAGCCGAACTGTGAGGTGACCACCAGCTCGACCGCCTGCACCAGCAGGCCCAGGTCGTCGCCGATCTCCTCGTCGATCTTCTTCTTGTTGTCCTGCGCCGGGGCCAGCACGTCGGGGCGGAACTCCGGCTCCCGCTGGTCCTTGCAGAACTTCACCACGTCGGCGATCTCGCGCTCGGTGACCCAGGCGCCCTGGATCCGGATCGGCTTCGACGCGCCCATCGGCAGGAAGAGGCCGTCGCCACGCCCCAGCAGCTTCTCCGCGCCCGGCTGGTCGAGGATGACCCGCGAGTCGGCCAACGACGAGGTGGCGAACGCCAGGCGGGACGGCACGTTGGCCTTGATCAGGCCGGTGACCACGTCCACGCTCGGCCGTTGGGTGGCCAGCACCAGGTGGATGCCGGCGGCTCGGGCGAGCTGCGTGATCCGGACGACGGAATCCTCCACGTCGCGCGGCGCGACCATCATCAGGTCGGCCAGTTCGTCCACGATCACCAGCAGGTACGGGTACGGCCGCATCTCCCGCTCGCTGCCCGGTGGGGCCTTGATCTCCCCGGTGCGCACCTTGCGGTTGAAGTCGTCGATGTGCCGGACCCCGTTCGCGGCGAGGTCGTCGTAGCGCATGTCCATCTCGCGGACGACCCAGTCCAGCGAGTCGGCCGCCTTCTTCGCGTTGGTCACGATCGGGGTGACCAGGTGCGGAATGCCCTCGTAGCCGGTCATCTCGACCCGCTTCGGGTCGATCAGCAGCAGCCGCACCTCGTCCGGGGTGGCCCGGGTGAGGATGGAGACCAGCAGAGTATTGAGACAACTCGACTTACCGGCTCCCGTGGCCCCGGCGATCAGAATGTGGGGCATCTTCGCGAGGTTGGCCACCACGAAGCCGCCCTCGATGTCCTTGCCGAGCGCCACCACCATCGGGTGGTGGTCGCTGGTGGCGGCACGGGAGCGCAGCACGTCGCCGAGCGCCACGTTCTCCGGGTCGGTGTTCGGGATCTCCACGCCGACCGCGCTCTTGCCCGGGATCGGGCTGAGGATGCGCACGTCCGGGGACTTCACCGCGTACGCGATGTTGCGGGAGAGCTGGGTGATCCGCTCGACCTTCACGCCAGGGCCCAGCTCCACCTCGTACCGGGTGACCGTCGGGCCCCGGGTGAAGCCGGTAACCTCGGCGTCCACGCCGAACTGGTCGAACACGCCGGTGAGCGCGGCGATCACCTCGTCGTTGGCCTTGCTGCGGGTCTTCGGCGCTGCGCCGCCGCCGAGCAGGTTGGCCGGCGGCAGCGTGTAGTCGCCGGACAGGCCGGTGAGCGCGAGCTGCTCCGCCCGGGTGGGCGCGGGCGAGTGCTCCGGCGGCTCGACCGGCTTGCGGGTGGCGGGCACCTTCGCCGGGGGCTTGCGGGGCAGCACCACGGTCTCCTGGAGATCGGCGCCCTCGTACGCCTCCTCGTCGAAGTCGTCCGGGTCCGGCAGGGGCGGCGCGGCCCGCTTGGCGGGGCGGCGGCGGGCCGGCTTCTTCTCGGCGGGCTCCGCCTCGGCCTCGTCGGCTGCCGACGGCGGGCCGACCACCGCGCCGGCGAGCAGCCCGAGCCGCTCCGGGATCTTGTTGATCGGCGTCGCGGTGACCACCAGCAGGCCGAAGACCAGCAGCAGGAGCAGCAGCGGCACGGCCACCCAGGCGGTCACGGCGGTCTCCAGCACGTCGCCGACGCCCGCGCCGATCAGGCCGCCCGCGTAGTCGCGCTGGACCGAGTCCACCGGGTTCTGTCCGATGTGCAGCATCGCGGCGGTGGCGACCAGCATGGACCCCCAGCCGACCAGGCCCCGCCCCCGGTGCTCCGGGTCGGCGGGCGTGCGCATCAGCCGCCACGCCCCGATCGACAGCAGCACCGGGACGACGATCGAGATGGCCCCGAGGAAGAGCCGCACGGTGTCGGCGAGCCGGGCCCCCACCGGGCCGGCCCCGGAGAACCAGAGCGCCACCGCGCTGAGCAGGGAGAGGCCGAGCAGCAGCAGGCCGGCGCCGTCGCGGCGGTGCTCCGGGTCGAGGTCGCGGGCCGAGGCGGCCTGTCGGCCGGCGGCCCGCACCGCCCAGCCGACGCCGTGCGCGAGCCCCATCCACACCGCGCCGATCGCCCGACCGACGTGGACGGCCGGACCGGGCCGGGCGGCGGTGCGCCGCCGGGGCGCCGCCTTGGTGGTCTTCTTCGCCGGCTGACGGGCACGACTGTTCGTGGTGCCGCGCGGCGACGCGCCGCGTCGCCGGCTCGCCTGAGAGGTACGGCCCGCCATAGAGTCACCGTAACGGCGGGACCCGGTGGATCGCCGCTTTTCCGGGTCGTGTCCGCGCGTCGCAGCACGGGCGACGCCGCCTGTTGTGTTATTCGCCTCAGAAGGGATGCCCGATGGCGTCGCCCGAGATCGAGGACGGCCCGGACGGCCCCCTGGCCGGGCACCCCGGGGCGTTGCGGCCGTTGACCGACGAGCTGATCGCGGCCGTGCTGCGCCACCGGGGGTACGCCGTCGCGGCGGACGCGGAGGGCCGGCTGCTCGGCCGCTGGGAGGACGCTCTCATCTGGTTCCTGCGGATCGGGGCAGCCGGCGAGATCCTCCAGGTCCGCATCATCGCCGCGCCGACCTTCCCCATCGAGTACGTGCCGACCCTGCACGCCTTCTGCAACTCGTGGAACCACGACCGGTACTGGCCCAAGGCGTTCGTGCACGTCGACGACGACGGGCGGGCCCTGGTCTGCGGCGAGGTGATCGCCGACCTGGAGCGCGGGGTCACCCCGCACCAGCTCGACCAGTTGCTCGACTGTGGCATCTCGACCGGCTGCCAGCTCGCCGCCGCAGTCGGGCAGCTCGCGGGCGGGGCGCGGCCGTGACCGGGCAGCCGCGCCGGTGGGCCGACCGGCTGGCCACCGCCGGGGACCTGCCCGACGGGGAGGAACGCGCCGTCGAGCTGGACCGGATCGCCTCGGCCGGCGACGCGGCCGGCGACCTGGCCACCGGGCTGGACGCCCGGTTCGCGCTGATGGACCTGTATCTGCGGCGAGGCGAGCGGTGGCGGCTGTTCGAGCCGGTCCGCCGCTGCCGCGAGCTGCTCGACGCCACGCCCGGGCACGCCATACCCGGGCACGCCACCACCGAGGACGCCGCGTCCGAGCCGGTCGGCGAGCGGGCCGCCGAGCTGCGCCGCTACCAGCGCTTCGCGGTCGAGGCCGCGTTCGGCACGCCCCGGGTCGGGCTGGGCCAGACCCGCTCGGCGCTGGACGACCTGGCCCGTTGCGCGCCGGACGACCCGGACCGACGCACGCGGGACGACCCGGCCCGGCCCGCGCCCGCCGGGGCCGGCGACGCCGCGGTGACCGACCTGGTGGCCGAGCTGCGCTGCCGCCTCGCCGACCACCTCGGCGACGAGCCGGAGGCCCGCCGGTGGTACGACCGCTGGCGCACCGCCCCCGCCGACCCGGCCGCCGGCTGCCCGGGCTGCGCCCCGTCGCGTCGCGCCGACCTGCTCACCGGTTGGGGTGACTGGGCGGCGGCGCTGGCCGAGCTGCGCCCGATCCTCGACGACCCGTCGGCGGCGGACCCGGACGCCCTGTTCGGCCGCCCGGTCGAGGCCACCGTGCTCGACCCGGCCGGGGCCGGCGGGGGCGGCACAGCCGGGGCCGGCGGGGTGCACTGCACCGACCAGCCGGAGCGGGCGCTGGCCGGGGCGTTGCTGCCGCTGCTGCGCGCCGGCGAGCCGGAGCGGGCGGGCCGGGCGCACGTCAGGGCTTACCGGCGGCACCGGCGGGAGCGGACGGCGTTCGGGCACCTCGCCGCGCACCTGCGGTTCTGCGCGCTGGGCGGGCACCTGGACCGGGGGTTGGACATCCTCGCCGAGCAGCTGCCCCGGCTGGATCGCCCCTCCGACGACCTGGCCGCGATGGAGTTCGCCGCCGCCGGGGCGCTCGTGTGTGCCCTGGCCGCCGAGGCGGGTCGGGGCGACCGGCGGATGCCCGGCCCCGCCGGGCGTGCCGGCGACGACATCGACGTGGCCCGGCTCGGCGGGCTGCTCGCCGAGCTGGCGACGGGGCTCGCCGGCAGCTTCGACGCCCGCAACGGCACCGGGCACCAGTCCGGCCGGATCGCCGCCCTGCTGGCCGAGCGACCGGTCGCCGACCCGGTCCCGCTGCCCGCCGACGAGGCCGACAGCGACGGCGACCCCGACGACGGCGGCAGCGACGGCAGCGGCACGAACGGCGGCGGGCCGGCGGGGCGGGAGGCCGGGCGGAAGCTGGCCGGGGACGAGCTGGGGGCGCTGACGGTCGCCCTCGTCACGGCGGCCCTGGACCGGCGCGGCGACGCGTGGACGATGCGCGGTCCGGCGGTGGTCGGGCGGTGGGGGCCGGCGGTGATCGAGTTCCGGCAGGCCGGCGAGCGGGGCGAGATCCTGCACGCCCGGGTGCTGGCCACCCGGCGGCTTCCGGCCGGGCGACGCGCGGAGGCGTACGCGTTCTGCAACGCCTGGAACCACGACCGGCTGCTGCCCAAGGCGTACGCGCACGACGACGGCAGCGGTGAGCTGGTGCTGGCCGGCGACGTGACCACGGACCTGGCTCACGGGGTGGCCCCGGCGCAGCTCGACGTGCTGGTCACCGCAGTCGTCGCCACCGGCGTCGCGTACGCGGAGGCGGTCGCGGCCCTGCCCTGACGGGCCGGCGCCGCCCTGACCGGCCCGGGTGGTGCCGGACCGGTCAGGGCTCAGGGACGAAGCTCAGCGCCGCGCGCGGCGACCGCCCTGGAGGTTGGCGCTGCCGTCGGCGGTGACCAGGGTCAGGCCGTTGACCTGGAGGATCTCGTTGACCGGCTGGAAGAAGGTGACCCCTCCGACGGTGCAGTCGCCCGCCCCGCCCGAGGTGACCCCCTGCGCCTGGTCGCCGGAGATCCACGACCCGCCGGAGTCGCCCGGCTCGGCGCAGACGTTGGTCTGGGTCAGGCCGGTGACCGTGCCCTCGGGGTAGTTGACCGTCGCGTTCTTCGCCTGGATCACGCCGCAGAACGCCCCGGTGGTGGAGCCGGAGCGGCAGATCGACGCGCCGATGGGGGCTTCCCGGGAGCCGTTCACCGGCACCGCGCCGCCGTTGAAGTCGTTCACCACGGGCTGCGGCTGGAAGTCGCCGGTGACGCGCACGACCCCCCAGTCGTCGCGGGGGAAGGACGACGCGGCGAAGACGCCCTGCGGGGAGCCGTCCAACCCGGTGGTGCGGTCGCCGGCCTGGCCACAGTGCCCGGCGGTGACGAAACCGCCGACCACGGCGAAGCCGACCGAGCAGCGGGAGTTGCCGTTGATGAGGTAGGCGTCGCCGCCCTGGAGGTCGGCGAGCAGCCGGGGGGCCCGCGTCGAGCTGGCCACCCGGACCGCCGACGCCGGGAGCCCGCTGGCCGCCGCGAACCGCCGGCCGGCCGCCTCCTGGCCCGCCCGGGCCACCACCACGACCGAGTTGGTGGGCGGGTCGACGTACCAGCCGGTGACGGCGCGGCCGGCCGCGCCGTCGGACCGGTCGAGCCGGGACTTCATCGTGTCCAGCTCTCCCACGCCCCGGGCGACCTGCTTCGGCACCGCGCCCGCCGCGCGCACGGCGGCGGCACCGCCGGGGTCGGCGACCGCGACGGTCAGGGTACGCCCGTCGGTGCCCAGCCAGGCGCCGCCGTAGTCCTCGCCCAGCTCGGACCGGAGCTTCTCGACGGTGCCGGCGGCCCAGCGCTCGGTCTTCAGCCGCTGCGCCGCCTGCTCGTGGGTGAGCCCCAGGTCGCGGCTCATCGCGTCCACGACCTTCTGGTCCGCCCCGGCCGGGGCGGTGGCCCGCCCGGAGTCCCCGGCCGGCGGCGCGGCGCCCTCCCCGGCGAACGACGGCAGGGCCACGGCCGCCGCCGCTCCCGCCGCCGCCACCAGTACGCCGATGGCTGTCATCCGTCTGCGGTCCATCCGCCACGCTCCTCCCGGCCGGCGCGGGTACGCCTGCCGGCACGGAGTACGGGACAAACCGCCGGACGGTTGAACGATCGACCCGGAACAATTTTTCCCGTTCCGGTTGAACCCTGCGGCGTCGGTGCCCGTACCCCAGGCCGGCGGGAGAAGCGCCGACGCCGGCCCACCGCTCGGGGGTGGGCCGGCGTCGGTACGCGCGGCGGGGCGGGGCCGTCAGACCTCGACGACCGTCGGCACGATCATGGGCCGGCGGCGGTACTTGTCGTTGACCCACCGGCCGACGGTGCGCCGGACGATCTGCTGGAGCTGGTGCGGGTCGGTGATGCCGTCCGCGGCCGCCCGGTTCAGCGCCTCGGTGACCAACGGGACGACCGGGTTGAACGCCTCCGGGTCCTCCGAGAAGCCCTTCGCCGAGACGGTGGGGCCGCCCACGACCTTGCCGGTGACCGAGTCGACCACGACGGTGGTGGCGATGAACCCGCCGTCGCCGAGGATCCGCCGCTCGGTGAGCAGCGACTCGCTGACGTCGCCCACGGCGAGGCCGTCGACGTAGACGTACCGGCTCTTGACGTGGCCGACGAGGCTGGCGCGGCCCTCGACCAGGTCGACGACGTCGCCGTCCTCGCAGAGCACCACCCGGTCCGGGGCGACCCCGGACTCGATGCCGAGGCGGGCGTGGGCCCGCAGGTGCCGCCACTCGCCGTGCACCGGCATCAGGTTGCTCGGGCGGGTCACGTTGAGCAGGTAGAGCAGCTCACCGGCGGGGGCGTGGCCGGAGACGTGGACCTTCGCCACGTCCTTGTGCACGACCACCGCGCCGGCCCGGGCCAGCCGGTTGATCACCCGGTAGACGGAGGTCTCGTTGCCGGGCACCAGCGAGGACGCCAGCACCACCGTGTCGCCGGGGGCGATGGTGATGTGCCGGTGGTCGCCGCTGGCCATCCGGCCGAGCGCGCTCATCGGCTCGCCCTGCGAGCCGGTGGACATCAGCACGATCCGCTCGGGCGGCAGCGCCGTGGCCTCCTCGATGCTGATCACCAGGCCGGCGGGGATGTTGAGCAGGCCGAGATCCCGGGCGATGCCCATGTTGCGGACCATCGAGCGGCCGATCAGCGCCACCTTGCGGCCGTGTTCGGCGGCCGAGTCGAAGACCTGCTGCACCCGGTGCACGTGCGAGGCGAACGACGCGACGATGATCCGCCCCTTCGCTTTCGCGAAGATCGAGTCGAGGACCGGCCCGATCTCCCGTTCCGGGGTGACGAAGCCGGGGATCTCCGCGTTCGTCGAGTCCGACAGCAGCAGGTCGATGCCCTCCGCGCCGAGCCGGGCGAAGCCGGCCAGGTCGGTGATCCGGCCGTCCAGGGGGAGTTGGTCCATCTTGAAGTCGCCGGTGTGCAGCACCAGGCCGGCGGGGGTGCGGATGGCCACCGCGAGCGCGTCGGGGATCGAGTGGTTGACGGCGAAGAACTCGCACTCGAACGGGCCGAGCCGCTCCCGGCCGCCCTCCCGCACGGTCAGCGTGTACGGCTGGATGCGCCGCTCGGCCAGCTTCGCCTCGACCAGGGCGAGGGTGAACTGCGAGCCGACCAGCGGAATGTCCGGTTTGTGAGCGAGCAGGTAAGGAACCGCGCCGATGTGGTCCTCGTGTCCGTGGGTGAGCACGATCGCCTGCACGTCGGCGAGCCGGTCCAGGATCGGCCCGAAGTCGGGCAGGATCAGGTCCACGCCCGGCTGCTCGACGTCGGGGAAGAGCACCCCGCAGTCGACGATCAGCAGCTTGCCGTCGTACTCGAAGACGGTCATGTTCCGACCGATGGCACCGAGCCCGCCGAGCGGGATGATCCGCAGGCCGCCTTCCGGCAGCGGCGGGGGCAGCTCACCCTCGTTGTACGCCTCGGTCACGCGTCCACCTCATTCTGCGACGCCGTCACTCGGCGTCCGTCGTGTCGTTCGTTCATCTCAGGGGAGCTCCAGACCCGCCGCCGCGCAGTCCGCGCGCAGCTGGGCGATCTCGTCGGGGGTGGCGTCCACCAGCGGGGGCCGCACCGGGCCGGCCGGCAGGCCCAGGGCCGCCAGGCCCGCCTTGACCAGGATGGTGCCCTGGGTGCGGAAGATGCCGGTGAACAGGGGCAGCAGCCGCCGGTGCAGCGCGAGCGCGGTGCCGGTGTCGCCCGCGTCGTACGCCTCGATCATCCGCTGGGTGAGCGCGCCGGTGAAGTGGGTCGACGTGCCGACCACCCCGACGCAGCCGACCGCCAGCGCGGGCAGGACGAGGGAGTCTTCCCCGCTGTAGAAGGCCAGGTCGGTGCGGCTGGTCACCCAGGAGGTGGCAGCGAGGTCACCCTTGGCGTCCTTGACCGCGACGATGCGGTCGTGCTCGGCGAGCCGGACCAGGGTCTCGGTCTCGATCGGCACTCCGGAGCGGTGCGGGATGTCGTAGAGCATGATCGGCAGCCCGGTGGCGTCCGCGACGGCGGTGAAGTGCCGGACCAGCCCGCTCTGCGGCGGCTTGTTGTAGTACGGGGTCACCACCAGCAGGCCGTGCGCGCCGGCCTTCTCGGCCGACGCGGCCAGCTCGATGGTGTGCCGGGTGTCGTTGGTGCCGACCCCGGCGACCACCCTGGCCCGGTCGCCGATCGCCTCCACCACGGCCCGGATCAGGCGTTCCTTCTCCGCGTCGGTGGTGGTGGGCGACTCGCCGGTGGTGCCGTTGAGCACGAGCGCGTCGTTGCCCTGCTCGTCGACGAGGTGGTTCGCGAGCCGTACGGCGCCGTCGAGGTCCAGGGAACCGTCGGCGGTGAACGGGGTCACCATGGCCGTGAGCACTCGGCCGAACGGGCGGGACGCCGCCCGGTCGGCGGCAACAGGGTGGTCGTGCGTCATGTTCACAACCTAGCGGACGACCACCGGCACGCCGGTGGGGAAGGGTTCAGGACAGCTCCGCGAGCGGGCTGGCCGCCACCTCCGTGCCATCGGGCAGCCTGGAGATGACGAAGTCGGCGAACACGTTCGGGGCGACCCGCTGGATCTGGCGCAGGCATTCCACGGCCAGCTCGCGGATCTCCACGTCGGCGTGCTCGGTGGCCCGCATCGCGACGAAGTGCCGCCAGGCCCGGTAGTTGCCGGTGACCACGATCCGGGTCTCGGTGGCGTTGGGCAGCACCGCGCGGGCCGCCTGCCGGGCCTGCTTGCGGCGCAGCGTCGGGTTGGGCTCGTCGGAGAAGCGCTGTTCCAGGCCCTCCAGCAGCTCCGTGTACGCCCGCACGCTCGCCTCGGAGGCCTCCACGAACCGCTTGTGCAGCTCCGGGTCCTCGGCGATCACCGCCGGCTCGACCATCGCCGCGTCGCGCTCCGGCACGTACCGCTGGGAGAGCTGCGAGTAGGAGAAGTGCCTGTGCCGGATCAGCTCGTGGGTGAACGAGCGGGACACCCCGGTGAAGTAGAAGCTCACCGAGCCGTGCTCCAGCACCGACAGGTGCCCGACCTCGAGGATGTGCGCCAGGTAGCCGGCGTTGGTGGCGGTGGCCGGGTTCGGCTTGGACCAGCTCTGGTAGCAGGCCCGGCCGGCGAACTCGGCGAGCGCCTGGCCACCCTCGGCGTCGGTCGACCACGGCACGTCGTCCGGGGCCTGGAACTGGGTCCACGCGATCAGCTTGACCTGGGGCTGCACCATCTCCGGCATGCCAGGGACTGTAGTTGCCGGGCATGCCGGCGCCCAAGCCGGGCTCGCGGCCTGGCGGCAGGTGTGACATCTCGCGCAGCGCCCGGTGGCCGGGCGATCGCGGCCCTGAGCGCAAGGACCGGCCGCGACCCTGAGCGCAGGGGCTGGGTGAGCGCGGCCCCTAGGGAGCTGCCCGCACGAACGGGGCACGGACGGGCACGGGACAGGCCGCGCCCTGGGCGCACAGCCGGGGCAGCTCCGTAGGGACCGCCACGCCCCACGTCGGGCAGCTCGCCGGGCACCCGGGGCAGTGCGACGGGCAGGCCGGGCGGCCGGTCATCGGACGTGCAGGGCCGTCAGACGTAGAGGGAGGTGAAGGGGGCCCAGGGCAGGTTGCGGGCCACCGAGAAGGCCAGCCACAGGGCCAGGAAGCCGCCGATCGCCTTGGAGCTGACCCGGGGCTCCGGCAGCCGCCAGCCGAACGCCTGCCGGCCCGCCCAGGCGACGAAGAGGTAGGCCAGGAAGGGCAGCGCGAAGACGAAGAGGAAGTGGTGCCTGGCGGCGGCCGGCAGGTCGCCGTGCAGCACGAACCACAGCGCGCGGGTGCCGCCGCAGCCTGGACAGTCCAGCCCCGTGGTGAGCTTCAGCAGACAGGTGGGGGCGGCGTCGGGCTCGGCCCGGGTCGGGTCGCTGAGCAGCGCGTATGCCATGCCGACGCCGACGCAGCCGAGCGCGGCCAGGGGCGCCGCCCAGCGCGGCGACCGGGCGTGCACCCGCAGCACGAAGCGGGTCAACCGGTCGGGTTCCGCCACCGGGTACGCCCCCGGCGGCCACTCCCCCGGCGCGAACGCGGGCGCGGGCACCTGCGCGTCAGGGTGCGGATGCGGGTGTGGGGCCGCCGGGCCGTCGACGCTCGTCACGCCGCTCACGGTACACCGGCCACGCTCCTCAACGCGGCGGCCAGCGCAACGGCGAGGTCGCCGGCGGCGGGCGGGGCGACCGCGCTCAGCCCGAGCCAGCCGGCCAGCCGGTGCAGCTCGACGGCCAGGGCCACCGCCGTCTCCCCCGGGTCGGCCCCGGGCTCGACCCAGGCGGCCGGCACCAGCAGCACGCCGGCCTTCCGGTCGGCCTTCAGGTCGACCCGGGCGGTGAACCGCTCGCCCTGGAGAAACGGCAGCACGTAGTAGCCGTGCACCCGCTGCGGGGCCGGGACGTAGATCTCGATGCGGTAGCTGAAGTCGAACAGCCGTTCGGTGCGGCCCCGCTCCCACACCAGCGGGTCGAACGGGCTGACCAGGGTGTTGCCCCGCACCCAGCGGGGCAGCTTGGCGGCGGCGTGCAGGTAGGCGGGGTGCCGCCAGCCCTCGACCGTGACCGGGGTCAGCTCGCCCGCCTCGACCAGCTCGGCGACCGCCCGCCGGGCCCCGGCCACCGGCAGCCGGAAGTAGTCGCGCAGCTCCGGCTCGGCGGCGACGCCCAGCGACCGGGCGGCGATCGCGACGAGGGCGCGGTGCGCCTCGGCGTCGGTCGGGGTGGGCGCGGCCAGCGCGGCGGCCGGCAGCACCCGCTCGGGCAGGTCGTAGCGGCGGGCGAACGACGGGGTGCGGTCGGCGGCGGTGACCTCGCCGGCCCAGAACAGGAACTCCAGCGCCCGCTTCACAGTCGACCAGTTCCAGCCCCAGTTGCCGGTCTCCCGGGGCGCGTCGTGCTCGATCTCGGCCGCGGTGAGCGGGCCCCGGGCGGCCACCTCGTCGCGCACCCACGCCACCAGCTCGGGCTGCTCCTGCGCGATGCGGCGCATCCAACCCCACGCATCGTCGCGCGCCTTGGCCATCCGCCAGCGCAGCGCCGGGTGCAGCCCGACGGGGACCAGCGACGCCTCGTGGCCCCAGTATTCGAACAGCTCGCGGGGGCGGCGGTAGGCGGCGCCGTCGAGCAGGCTCGTCGGGTAGGGCCCGAGCCGGCTGTAGAGCGGCAGGTAGTGCGCACGTTGCAGCACGTTGACCGAGTCCATCTGGATCAGCCCGACCCGGTCGAGCACCCGGCGCAGGTGCCGGCGGGTGGGCACGCCGGCGGGCGGCGGGTCGGCGAAGCCCTGGGCGGCCAGGGCAACCCGGCGGGCCTGGACGAGGGAGAGCGATTCCGGTGCGGCCATCGTCGGCACCCTAATCCAGGGGTACGACACCGGTGCGGCTGGCTGGACGTCGGCACCCACCGGGGCATACAACGGACGCATGCTGATCATCCGCCCCGAGGAGCCGGACGACGCCGAGGCGGTGGCCCGGGTGCACGTGCACGGCTGGCAGGACGGCTACGCCGGGATCATGCCGGCCGAGGTGCTGACCCGGCTCAACGTGACGGCCTGGGCGCAGCGCCGCCGGGACCTGGGCACGGCCGACCCGGAGCACCCGTTCACCACCCTGCTCGCCCAGCGCGACGGCACGGTGGTCGGGTTCACCACGTTCGGCCCGTACCGCAACCGGCAGGACCGGGCCGACATCGACCACACCCTCGGCGAGGTCATCGCCATGTACGTCGAGAAGGCGCACTGGGGAGACGGGACGAGCGGGCGGCTGCTGGCGGCGGCGAAGCAACGGCTGGCCGGGCGGGGCTGGACCGCGTACCGGCTGTGGGTGTTGCGGGACAACCGGCGGGCCCGGCGCTTCTACGAGCGGGCCGGGCTGGCGCCGGACGGCGAGCAGACCATCTACCCGGTGCCGCTGGCCGGCGGGGCGCCCCCGCTCGGGCTGGTCGAGCTGCGGTACGCGGGGCTCCTCGACGGCTGACCCGCCGGGCGGCGCACGGGCAGGAACAGCAGCAGGGCCAGGCTGATCCAGACGTAGGTGTTGCTGCCGAGGAAGCCGTCGACGCCGGTGAAGTCCTTCTCCCAGGCCCAGACGATCCGGCTGCACAGCAGGGCGTACCCGATGATCGCGGCGGCCAGCAGGACGCGGCGCCGGCGGCTGCGCGCGGGCGCCGCCGTGCCGTTGTCGACCAGCAGGATCAGCCCCGGCAGCAGCCAGACCAGGTGGTGCACCCAGGTCACGGGGCTGACCAGGCACATCAGCGCGCCGGTCAGGGCCAGGCCGGCGGCCTCGTCGCCGGCCCTGGCGGCGGCCCGGGACCGCCACGCCCAGCCGGCGAGGGTGCCGAGCACCAGCGCCAGCCAGGCCGGGGTGCTGGGGTGTTCGGGGCTGAGCCGGGCGACCACGCCCTGCAACGACTGGTTCGACACGAACGCCAGCTCGCCGACGCGGCCGGTGTTCCACAGCGCGGAGGTCCAGAACTCCCGCGACGCGTCGGGGAAGAGCGCGGCGGCGACGAGGGTCGCCCCGGCGGCCGTGCCGACTGCGGTCAGGGCGGCCCGCCACCGGCCGGTGACCAGCAGGTAGACGAGGAAGATGCCCGGGGTCAGCTTGATCGCGGTGGCCAGGCCGATGCCCACTCCCGCCCAGCGGTTGCCCGCCGGCAGCAGCCGTAGCAGGTCCACCGCGACGAGGAACAGCAGCAGCATGTTGACCTGGCCGAAGTTGACCGTCTCGCGCATCGGCTCGAACGCGGCGGCCAGGCAGAGCGCCACGGCGAGGGCGAACCAGCCCGTCCAGCCGCAGCGGCGGGCGATCGGGGCTGCCAGCCACCAGATCACCACGGCGCTGGCCACCACCGAGGCGGTGACGCTCACCACGATCGCGGCTGGCCACGGCAGGAGGGCCATCGGGAGCATGACCAGGGCGGCGAACGGCGGGTAGGTGAAGCCGTACTGGGTGCCGGGCTTGAGGAAGTCGTAGATCTCCCCGCCGTCGTGCACCCAGAAGTGGAGCGCGCCGTAGTAGACCTTCAGGTCGAAGAAGCCGTGCCGCACGGCCGCCACCGACAGGAACGCGGTCACCGCGACGGCGAGCCCGACCACTGCGGCGACCTGCCCGATCGTCCGTTTGGCACCCTGCGCCACCGTGGCCTCCCTCGCCCTGCGTAGGCTTCCGTCCCATGGCTCTCGGGTACGTCCGCCCGGCGCGTCCGGAAGACGCCGGCGAGATCGCACGAATCCAGCTCGCGACCTGGCGGGTCGCCTATCGCCGGATCCTGCCCCGGCACGTGCTCGACAACCTGGACGAGGAGTATCTCGCCCGGCGGTGGAGCGCGGCGGTGCAGGAGCCGCCCTCGGGCGCGCACCGGGTGCTCGTCGCCGTCGAACAGGCCGAACAATCGTATCTGGTGGGATTTGCCGCGTCGGGGCCGGCCGACGCCGAGTCCCTCGCCCCGAACGAGCCGGCCGAGGCGCTCGGGCCGGGCGTGGTGGCGGTGACGGACCTGCTGGTCGAGCCGCGCTGGGGCCGGCGCGGGCACGGCAGCCGGCTGCTCGCCGCGAGCGTGGACCTGTGGCGTTCCGACGGCTTCGGCCGCGCGCTGGCATGGGCGTTCGACGCCGACGCGGCGACCCGCAAGTTCCTCACCGGCGCGGGCTGGGAGCCCGACGGGGCGGCCCGCGCCCTCGACGTGGACGACATGCTGGTCGACCAGCTCCGGCTGCACGTGGCGGTGCCCGCCGAGAGCGCGGCGGAGGGCGACGCCGCCGACTGACCCCGCGAGCCGCCCCGGCGAGGCGCGGCCCGTCAGTCGAGCAGCGGGTCCAGGCCGATGGTCAGGCCCGGACGGGTCAGCACCGCGCGCACCGCCAGCAGCACGCCCGGCATGAACGACGCCCGATCGTACGAGTCGTGCCGGATGGTCAGCGTCTCGCCGAGGGTGCCGAACAGCACCTCCTGGTGGGCGACCAGACCGGTGGCGCGGACGGCGTGCACGCGTACCCCGTCGATGTCGGCCCCCCGCGCGCCCGACACCTCGTCCTTCGTGGCGTCCGGGGCCGGGCCCAGGCCGGCCTCGGCGCGCGCCTGCGCGATCCGGCGGGCGGTGTGGGTGGCGGTGCCGCTGGGGGCGTCCAGCTTGCGCGGGTGGTGCTGCTCGATGATCTCGACGGACTCGAAGTGGCGGGCCGCCCGCGCCGCGAACTGCATCATCAGCACCGCGCCGATGCCGAAGTTCGGGGCGATCACCACGCCGACCTCCGGCCGGTCGGCCAGCCAGCCGCGCACCTGGTCGAGCCGCTGCCCGGTGAAGCCGGTGGTGCCGACCACGGCGTGGATGCCCTGCTCGACGCACCAGCGCAGGTTGTCCATCACGACGTCGGGGGTGGTGAAGTCGACGACCACCTCGGCCCCGGCGGCGGCGGAGCGGGCATCCCCCTGGTCGATCGCCGCCACCAGCTCCAGGTCCGGGGCCGCGTCGACGGCCCCGCACACCTCGACGCCCATCCGGCCCCGGGCACCCAGCACGCCGACCCGGATCGGCCCCTGCCGGCCCTTCCCCTGCTCGTCAGTCACGGCCACAACCTATCCCAGCCGGAACGGCCGCGCCGGGCCGGTCGCCGGCCGTCCCACGGGCAGCCACCCACGCCGCCGCCATACTGGCCGACGGTCAGAGGTCGGGCGGTCGGGCGGTCGGGCGGTCGGAGGCCGGGCGGTCAGGCGGAGAAGTCGCGCTCGCCGAACGGGCCGACGACGGCCAGGGACATCGGCTGGGCCAGCAGCTCGGCGGCGAGGGTGTTGACGTCGGCCACGGTCACCGCGTCGACGCGGGCCAGCAGCTCGTCCACCGGCATCAGGTCGCCGTAGAGCAGCTCGCCCTTGGCCAGCCGGCTCATCCGGGAACCGGTGTCCTCCAGGCCCAGCACGAACGAGCCCTTGCTCATCCCCTTGCCCCGGGCCACCTCAGCCTCGGTCAGCCCGTCGGCGGCCACCCGGCGCAGCTCCGCGCGGGTCAGCTCCAGCACCTCGTCGACCTTGCCCGGGGCGCAGCCGGCGTACACGGCGAACACGCCGCTGTCGGCGTACTGGCTGGCGTAGGAGTAGACCGAGTAGGCCAGGCCGCGCCGCTCCCGGATCTCCTGGAACAGGCGGCTGGACATGCCGCCGCCGAGGACGTTGTTGAGCACCCCGAGGGCGAAACGTCGCCCGTCGACGCGATCGATGCCGGGGCAGCCGAGGATGACGTGCGCCTGCTCGGTCTCCTTCGGCTCCACCAGGGTGGCCGCGGGCTGCACGCGTACCGCCGGGGTGGCCGCCCGGTGTGGGGCGGGCTCGGCCGGGTCGGTGTCCAGCGGCGTGCCGGCGAGCGCCTCGCGGACCAGCCTGACCACGGCGGCGTGGTCGAGGTTGCCGGCGGCGGCGACCACGATCTGCGGCGCCGTGTAGTGGCGGCGGTAGAAGCCCTGGATCTGCCGGCGGGTCATCGGGGTGACCGTCTCCTCCGTGCCGGAGATCAGCCGGCCGAGGGGGTGGTCGCCGTAGACGGCGCGGGCGAACAGGTCGTGCACCTCGTCGCCGGGCTCGTCGTCGTGCATGGCGATCTCTTCGAGGATGACGCCGCGCTCGGTCTCCACGTCGGCCGGCTCCAGCAGCGAGTCGGCGACCGCGTCGCACATGACGTCGATGGCCAGCGGCAGGTCCTCGTCCAGCACGCGGGCGTAGTAGCAGGTGTATTCCTTCGTGGTGAAGGCGTTCGTCTCGCCGCCCACCGCCTCGATCTCGGCGGAGATCTCCAGGGCGGTGCGCTTGTGGGTGCCCTTGAAGAGCAGGTGCTCCAGGAAGTGCGCGGCCCCGGCCTGCGGGCCGGTCTCGTCGCGGGATCCGACGGACACCCAGATGCCGAACGACACGCTGCGCATCGCGGGGATCGCCTCGGTGAGCACGCGCAGCCCGCTGGGCAGCACGGTACGGCGTACCGTCCCGCCCAGCGGGTCGTCACTCAGCGTGCGGGTGACTGCCCGACCCGACCCGCCGGTCCGCCCGGGCTGCCCCCCGGCGGCCTGCCGGACGGCCCCCGCCGGGGCCACCCCCCGTCGACCCGCGGGGAAAGACGCGCGCTGGGCCCGGCTCACGGAAACCTGCTCTCAGTTCGACGAGGGGTGGGTGGTGCGGTGCCGCCGGCCGCCCGGGTGCGGGCGGCCGGCGGTGGTGGGAACGTCAGCTGTGCCGGGTCCGGCGGCGCGGACGCTCGCCGCCCTCGCCGCCCTCGCCGCCGCCCTGGCCGCGCTCGCCGCCGCCCGGGCCACGACCGCCCCGGTCGCCGCGCTCGCGGTCCCCACGGTCGCGCGGGCCCCGGTCGCCGCCCCGGCCGGCCGGACGCTCGTCGCCGGCGACATCGCCGGTGGCGGCCGGCGCCTCGGCGCCCTCCGGGCGGACCTTGTCCAGGTAGATCTTGCCGCGGGCGTCGATGTCCGCGATCTCCACCTCGACCTTGTCGCCGACGTTGAGGAAGTCCTCGACCTTGTCGACCCGCTTGCCGTCGCCCACCTTGGAGATGTGCAGCAGGCCGTCCCGGCCCGGCAGCAGCGAGATGAACGCGCCGAACGCGGCGGTCTTGACCACCGTGCCCAGGAACCGCTCCCCCGCCTTCGGCAGGGTCGGGTTGGCGATCCCGTTGATCCGGTCGACGGCGGCCTGGGCCGACGGGCCGTTGGTCGCGCCGACGTAGATGGTGCCGTCGTCCTCGATGGAGATCTCGGCGCCGGTCTCGTCCTGGATGGCGTTGATCGTCTGCCCCTTCGGGCCGATCACCATGCCGATCTTGTCGACCGGGATCTTCACGGTGGTGACCCGCGGCGCGTACTCCGACATCTCGGCCGGCGACTCGATGGCCCGCTGCATCACCTCGAGGATGGTCTGCCGGGCCTCGTACGCCTGCTGGAGCGCGGCGGCCAGCACGTCCGACGGGATGCCGTCGAGCTTGGTGTCGAGCTGGAGCGCGGTGACGAACTCCGGCGTGCCGGCGACCTTGAAGTCCATGTCGCCGAACGCGTCCTCGGCGCCGAGGATGTCGGTCAGCGTCACGTACCGCGTCTTGCCCTCGACCTCGTCGGAGATGAGGCCCATGGCGATGCCGGCCACCGGCGCCTTCAGCGGCACACCGGCCGAGAGCAGGCCCAGCGTCGAGGCGCAGACCGAGCCCATCGAGGTGGAGCCGTTGGAGCCGAGCGCCTCCGAGACCTGCCGGATGGCGTACGGGAACTCCTCGCGCGAGGGCAGCACCGGAATCAGCGCCCGCTCGGCGAGCGCGCCGTGGCCGATCTCACGCCGCTTCGGCGAGCCGACCCGGCCGGTCTCACCCGTCGAGTACGGCGGGAAGTTGTAGTTGTGCATGTAGCGCTTGCGGTTCTCCGGCGAGAGGGTGTCCACCATCTGCTCCATGCGCAGCATGTTCAGGGTGGTCACGCCCAGGATCTGGGTCTCGCCCCGCTCGAACAGCGCCGAGCCGTGCACCCGGGGCAGCACGCCCACCTCGGCGGTCAGCGGACGGATGTCGCGCGGGCCCCGGCCGTCGATCCGGACCTGCTCGCGCAGCACCCGGTTGCGGACCTCGGACTTGGTCAGCGACCGGAATGCGGCGGACAGCTCCTTCTCCCGGCCCTCGAAGCGGCCGCCCAGCTCCTCGGCGACCTTGGCCTTGATCCGGTCCAGGGCCTCCTCGCGGTCGGCCTTTCCGGCGATCTTGAGGGCCTCGGCGACCTCGGCGCGGGCCACGTCGGCCACCGCGTCGTAGGCGTCGGGCTGGTAGTCGAGGAAGACCGGGAACTCGGCGACCGGCTTGGCGGCCACCTCGGCCAGCTCGCTCTGCGCGCGGCACAGCTCGCGGATGGCCGGCTTGGCGGCCTCCAGGCCGCTGGCGACGATCTCCTCGGTCGGGGCGGTGGCGCCGCCCGCGATCAGGGTCACGGCGTTCGGGGTCGCCTCGGCCTCGACCATCATGATCGCGACGTCGCCGTCGGCGAGGGTACGGCCGGCCACGACCATGTCGAAGGTGGCTCGGGCCAGCTCCTCCAGGGTCGGGAAGGCCACCCACTGGCCGTCGACGTGCGCGACCCGGGTCGCCCCGATCGGGCCGGAGAACGGCAGGCCGGAGAGCTTGGTCGACATCGACGCGGCGTTGATCGCCACCACGTCGTACGGGTGCTGCGGGTCGAGCGCGAGGATCGTCTCGACGACCTGGACCTCGTTGCGCAGGCCCTTGACGAACGACGGGCGCAGCGGCCGGTCGATCAGCCGGCAGGTGAGGATCGCGTCCTCGCTGGGGCGGCCCTCGCGGCGGAAGAACGAGCCGGGGATCCGGCCCGCGGCGTACATCCGCTCCTCGACGTCGACGGTCAGCGGGAAGAAGTCGAACTGCTCCTTCGGCTGCTTGCCGGCGGTGGTGGCGGACAGGACGACCGTCTCGCCGAGCTGGGCGACGACGGAGCCGGCGGCCTGGCGGGCCAGCCGGCCGGTGGAGAAGGTGATCTCGCGGGTGCCGAAGGACCCGTTGTCGATCACGGCGGTGCGGGACTCGGTGCCGAGGTTGTGCTCGGTCATGGTGCGGTGGTGCTCCTTCGCATCGGGGGGTCCGCGACGCGGGGAGCTGCTCAGACGGCCGGTCTTCGATCGAAGCGCCCGGGGTGCCGGCGACTGCCGGGGCTCCCGGGGGCCACTACCGGAGACCGGTACGCTGACCGGCTCCCTGTCGGGTGGTCGCGCGGCCCCTGCTGTTCCTTCGTGCCCTCAAACCCTGAGGGCCTGCTCCTGCGGGCCCTGGAGGCTGTTCCTCCAGTCCCTCCTGACGGCCTGCTCCGTCAGATCCTGGACGCCGAACGGGCGTTCAGGTGGCAGACGCCGAACGGGGGAGCGACCCGGGTGGGCCGCTCCCCCGTGACGTCATCGGCGCAGGCCGAGCCGCTCGATGAGCGACCGGTAGCGGTTGATGTCCTTCTTCTGGACGTAGTTGAGCAGCCGACGGCGGCGGCCGACCAGCAGCAGCAGCCCACGGCGGCTGTGGTGGTCGTGCTTGTGCACCTTCAGGTGCTCGGTGAGCTCGGCGATCCGCTTGGTGAGGACCGCGACCTGCACCTCCGGCGAACCGGTGTCGCCCTCGGCGGTCGCGTACTCCGTGCGGATCTTGGCCTTGGCTTCCTGGTCGAGCGCCATGTTCTCCCTGTTTCGTGGGTTGTTCGGTGATGTCCGTCGGATCGGTCAGGGGACCGGAAACGGACCGGCTCCTCGCTCCCGCGGCGTCGTGCAGGCACGCGAGGCCCCACGTCGGTCAGCCGACGTCCCCGCCAGCCTACCAGCCTCCGGCGGAGCCGCCCGCCAAGCCCGGTGCCGGGCCCGCCCAGCAGCCTGGGCCGGGCGGCCTTGGCGCGCCGCCACCCGGCCGGCGGCCGATCAGGCGATCCCCAGGAGCCGGCGGATCCGCGCCACGTCCTGGTTCATCTGGGCGATCAGCGGCTCGACCCCGTCGAACCGCACCTGGCCGCGCACGTGCTCGGTGAAGTCGAGGGCCACCCGCTCGCCGTACAGGTCGCCGGAGAAGTCCAGCACGTGCGCCTCGACCCGCCGGTCCCGGCCGGAGAACGTCGGATTGGTCCCCACCGAGATCGCGGCGGGCAGCCGCTCTCGACCGTCCTTGCGCAGGAACCAGCCGGCGTAGACGCCGTCGGCGGGCACCGCCGCGTGCGGGTGGCAGAGCAGGTTGGCCGTCGGGAAGCCCAGCTCCCGGCCCCGCTGGTCGCCCAGGACCACGACCCCCTCCAGCTGGTGCGGACGACCAAGCGCGGACGCCGCCGCGGCGACGTCGCCGGCGTCGACGCGGGCCCGGATGTACGTGGACGAGAAGACGGTGTCGGCCTCCGACACCAAGGGCGCGTCCTCGACGGCGAAGCCGAACGTGCGGCCGAGTTCCTCCAGCAGCGCCACGTCGCCGGCCGCCCGGTGCCCGAACCGGAAGTTCTCCCCCACCACCACGAGGGTGGCGTGCAGGTGCTCGACCAGGATGTCGTGCACGAACGCGTCGGCGGGCAGCCGGGAGAACTCCGGGGTGAACGGCACCACACAGAGCACGTCCACGCCCAGCGCCCCGATCAGCTCGGCCTTGCGGGTCAGCTCGGTGAGCACCGCCGGGTGCGAGCCGGGGCGGACCACCTCGGCCGGATGTGGGTCGAACGTCACCACCACCGACCGCACCCCCAGCTCACGGGCGCGGGCCACAGTGTGCCCGATCGTCGCCTGGTGGCCCCTGTGCACGCCGTCGAAGACGCCGATGGTGACGACCGAACGGCCCCAGCCATCGGGCGTGGCGTCGTACCCCCGCCACCGCTGCATGACGCTCCTCCCCTGTCGTTGCCCTGCCGGCCTCGGCCGGTCGTACCCCGCCGGTCGAGGCCGGCGGTCCCCTTTCCCCGTCGTCACGCCGGGGCGAGCACGATCTCCGCGCGGGCCCGGCCGTCCCGCTCGCTGACGATAGCGATCAGAGCGCCGTCGGGTCCGAAGACGGCGTACGGCCCGGTGATCCCGGCCGGGTCGAGCGGGCCGCCGTGGGAGAGCACCTTCGCCTCGTCCGCGGTGGCCTCCCGGCGCGGGAAGAACCGGTCGGCCGCCGCGTCGAGGGCCAGGTTGACCACCTCGGGGGCCCGCCGCTCCAACTCGCCGAGCGTCGCGGCCTCGCCGAGGGCGAAACCACCGACGGCCGTACGGCGCAGCGCGGTGAGGTGCCCGCCGACGGCCAGCGCCAGGCCCGCGTCCCGCGCCAGCGCCCGGATGTACGTGCCGGACGAGCAGGTCACGTCGATGTCCACGTCCACCACGCCGGGGGTGCCCCGACGGACGGCCAGCACGTCGAGGCGGCTGACGGTGACCCGACGGGCGGGCAGGTCGACGGTCTCGCCCTCGCGCACCCGCTTGTACGCCCGCTCGCCGTTGATCTTGATGGCGCTCACCGCGCTCGGCACCTGGTCGATCTCGCCGGTGAGCGCGGCGAACGCCGCCCGGACCGCCTCGTCGGCGACGGCGTCGACCGGCGTGGTGGCGATCACGTCCCCCTCGGCGTCGTCCGTGACGGTGGCCTGCCCGAGCCGTACGGTGGCGGCGTAGCTCTTGCCGGCACCGATGACGTATGTCAGCAGCCGCGTCGCCCGCCCCACCCCGATCACCAGCACGCCCGTGGCCATCGGGTCGAGGGTGCCGCCGTGCCCGACCCGTCGGGTCCGCGCCAGGCGACGGATCCGCGCCACCACGTCGTGCGACGTCATGCCGCCGGGCTTGTCGACCACGATCAGACCGTCTGCGCTCACGACCGCCAAGCCTGCCAGACGGGTTCATGCCGTCCGTCACCGCACGGCACAATGCGGCGTACCCCTGCTCGTTCGTCCCCTGGAGCCCCGTGAGCACACCACCGAGCACGCCGCCGGGCGTGCCCTCGCGCACGCCCCCCTCGCCCGAGCACCGCGCCCGGGTCGACCTACCAGAGTGGATGCGCAACCCACCGCAGCCCCGGCCGACCCTCGGCCGGCGCCTGTCCGACCTGGTGGAGGCCGCGCCGAGGCTACGGGAGGCCCGGCGGGCGATATGGCACTGGCGGGACCGGAGCCGGTTCAGCGAACGACACCCCGTCGTCGCGGCGATCACGTCGTTCGTGGCCGTCGCCGTGGTGGCGACGGTCCTCGTCGCGGGCACGGCCTACCTGTTCGCGCGGATGCGGTCCGGCAACCCGTGAGTCCGGCCCTACTCGCGGGGCTACGCGGGCGGGGCGGCGGGTGCGAAGATCATGCGCCCTCGTCCCGTCGTAGACCAGGAATCGCGCGATGACCGACCCGCAGCCGCCCGTCGCGGCACCCACCGACCACCCGAGCAGCACCCCCGGCCCGGCCGCCGCCCACGAGCCCGGTCCCGACCCGATCGCCGATCCCGCTGCCGCCCACGAGCCCGAGTCGCGGGGCGCGGCTGCCACCCATGCTCCCGACCCGGTCCCCGTTCCCGTCGCGGCTGCCGGATCTGACGGCGGCCCCGTGGCCAGGCCGGGCCGGTCGCCCGTCGCCCGCGTCGACGAAGAGCTGCGGGTGCCGGACTGGATGCGCCAGGTGGGCACGGAGCAGGAACTGGACCGGTCGGAGCGGCGGCGGCTGGCCTGGGGACAACATCGTGGGAAGCTCCTCGTCGCCGTCGTCGTGCTGGGCGCGGTGGGTCTGCTCGGCGCGACGGCGGTCGTCGTCGGCACCGTCACCGAGGGCGTGCGCACCGCCACCGCGCCGACGCCGACGCCGACCCCTTCGGCCAGCGGGCCGCGCGACTACTTCGCCGGCACCCCCGCCGCCGGCTTCGCCGTCGGGGAGCGGGGCATCATCCTGCCCCCGGCGCGGGCCACCGGCCCGTTCAGCGAGGCGCAGGTGCAGGCGGCGCTCGATGCGACCCGGCGGGCGTTGATCGAGAGCCGCCTGGCCGACACCATGCTGGGTGGTGACCCCCATCGGTTCCTCGAGGTGCTGGCGAAGGATGCCCGCACGGACCTCACGCCGCTCCTCGCCGACAGCAGGCGGCGGCTCTTCGCCACCCAGTTCGCTCGCAAGTTCCGCCACGTCGACGAGACCAGGGTGTCGGGGAAGGTCGCCTACGAGGCCACCGAGGACGACAGCGGGGTCCGCATGCTGGCGGTCACCACGAGGTTCTCCTGGGTGTACGCCTTCGAACGGCTGGCCGGTGAGGCACCGCCCGAGGCCAACCTGGTGGTCGTCCGGGACACTTTGGTCTGGCAGTTTCCCCACCCCGACGATGTCGTGCCCGGGGCGCGGGGCCTCTGGCTGGCCTCCGCCGAGGCCCTTCATTGGAACGCCATGTGCGACGAGCTGGGCCAGACGGGCCGACTCGACGTGGAACCTGGGCGGTACCGGCTCCGGGGCGGACCGGCCGGCTCGGTGCCCCTGACGGAGGTCTTCGACCCGGAGCGCGCCGCCCGCGTTCCCGGCACCTGCTGACCCGTCCGGCGTCCACGGCCGGCGTGAGCGCGTGCGGTTGGGGGCGTGAGAAGGGCTCCCTCTCTACCGTATGCGTCAACAGGGGCCCTTCCCTACCGCACAGCGCCGACGACCGCCCAGCCGCCGGAGCGCAGCCGCAGCAGCAGGGCGGCGAGCCGGAGCAGCACGAACAGCGTCAGCCCGGCCCAGATGCCGCCGAGGCCCAGGTCGAACGCGTACGCCAGCCAGATCGCCGGCAGGAACCCGCCGAACGCGGCGACGATCGTGAGGTTGCGCAGGTAGCGGACGTCCCCCGCGCCGATCAGCACTCCGTCGAGGGCGAACACCACGCCGCCGACCGGTTGCAGCGCCACCAGCCACGGCCAGGCGACCGTGGCCTGCTCGCGTACCTGGGCGTCGGAGCTGAACAGGCCGGGCACGACGCCGGCCCCGACGGCGATGAGCACCGCGAACGCCACGCCGCAGACCGCTCCGAGCAGCGCCATCCGGCGGGCCAGGGCGCGCGCCCCGGCGGCGTCGCCGGCCCCGAGCGCCGCCCCGACCAGCGCCTGCGCGGCGATCGCGAGGGCGTCGAGCACCAGGGCGGTGAAGAACCACAGTTGTACGGCGATCTGGTGCCCGCCGACGGCCGCCGCCCCGAACCGGGCGGCCACGGCGGTGGCGGACAGGAAGCTGGCCTGGAAGGCGACGCCCCGCACCAGCAGGTCGCGGCTGAGCAGCACCTGCTGGCGCATCACCCGGGGGCGGGGCCGCAGCGCCACCCGCTCACCGACCAGGGCGGCGACGAACAGGGCACCGGAGAGGGTCTGCGCCAGCGCGTTCGCCACCGCCGAGCCGGTCAGCCCCCAGCCGACCGGATAGACCAGCAGGACGCAGAGCAGCGCGGAGAGCAGGTTGGGGCCGAGCACGAACCACAGCGGCCGACGGGTGTCCTGCACGCCGCGCAGCCAGCCGTTGCCGGCGGCGGCGAGCAGCAGGCCGGGCGCGCCGAGCGCGGCGACCCGCAGCCACTGCGCCGCCGCGTCGGCGACCTCCCCGGGGCCGGCGAGCGCCTCGGCCAGCGGGGCCGCGCCGAACTGCATCCCGGCCGCGACCAGCACCCCGACTGCGAGCGCGAGCCAGGACGCCTGCACCCCCTCGGCGACGGCGGCGGCCCGGTCGCCAGCGCCGAAGCGGCGGGCGGCCCGCCCGGTGATCCCGTACGCCAGGACGGTGCCCAGCCAGGCGATCAACGTCAGCACGGTGCCGGCGACGGCGAGCGCGGCGAGCGGCACCCGCCCCAGGTGGCCGATCACCGCCGTGTCGACCAGCACGTAGAGCGGCTCGGCGGCGAGCACCACGAGGGCCGGCACGGCGAGCGCGGCGATCCGGCGCGGCGAGGCCACGGCAGGGGCAGGGGCAGGCTGGGTCATCGACGCCGATCCTGACACGGCCTGAGTAAGGGCCGCAAGACCAGCGATCCCTTACTGTTGACCCACGCCCCGCCTTCCGTTGGGGTGGCCGCCGAGGTGATCGCGCTCGAACACGGAAAGAGTGGCCTCCAGCCCGGGCGGATACCACTCCTTCTGACATCGAGCACGATTTTTGACGTGGGGCGGCGCGGCACGGGGCCGGACGCGGGCGTGGGCGTGGGCCGCGGGCCGGGGCGGGTCGCTCAAGGGGGCGGCAGGAGAGCCAGCCAGCGGCGCACCTGGGCGCGGCTGCGCAGCCGGACCACCGGCAGTTCCGGGGCATGGCCGGCCACCGCCGCGAACACTCGTGGACGGGACCGACGCGGGTAGCGGGCGACGTAGCCGAGGAAGTCGAGGTCGAGGCGCTCGGGGCAGCCGGGGGGCAGGTCGGGACGGCCGGACGAGCGCCGGGCCCAGCGGCGGCGGACGACCCGGGCGAGACAGAGCGGCCAGGGCAGGTCCACCAGGACGAGCAGGTCGGCGCGGGGCAGCCGCAGGTCGAGGGTGCTGCCGTAGTTGCCGTCCATCACCCAGGCGGGCTCGGCGGCGAGCGCGGCGACGGTGGTGCGCCAGACGGCGCGGTCGGGGGCGACCCACCCGGGCCGCCAGTAGTGCCGGTCGAGGTGGACCAGCGGCAGGTCGAGCCGCCGGGCGACCGCACGGGCCAGGGTGCTCTTGCCGGCGCCGGAACTGCCGACGACCAGGATTCGCCGCATGCCCGAGCAGGATAGCCGGGGCGGGGCCTCAGGGGGCGTACCGGTCGGGCGGGACCGGTCGGGCGGGACCGGTCGGGCGGTGATGCCGGCGGCGCGGCGCGTCGGCAGCATCACCGCCGGTCGCACTGGGTCACTGGCGGGTGTCCATCGACGTCTGGAGCGCGCGGCGGGCCTGCTCGCGCGCCTCGTCGGTGTTCTCGGGCTTGGGCTTGCCGGACATGGGGATTCCCTCCAGGGATGTGGGTCACGGGGACACGGCGGCCCGACGGCCGGTCGTGCTGGACGCCCGACGGCGGCCCGGGATCACCGGAGCGGCCGGTCTTGGCGCGTGCGCCCGGGTCGGTCCGACCCTGGGGGGAGGCGGCGTCGGGTGCGGCGCCACCGCCTGGGACCTGCGCCGCAGCCACGGCACCGATCGATTCCCAAGTTATCGTTCAGGTCCACATGCTGCCCGCTGTTCCCGCCATCTGGACACGCCGGGGTGTCCCGCGAGGTGCCCGCCGCGCATCGGTCAGCGGGCGAGAAAGTGCCAGCCGAGCCACCACCAGAAGCCGAACAGGCCGATCCGGCCGACGGGGACCGGGCCCACCTCGTATCGCATGACATAGGCGCAGACGTCGGCCAACGACGGGACGCGCGAGCCCGGACGGCGGGCCGCCCACTCGACGACGGCGAAGAGCGCCAGGGCGGTGAGGAAGCCGCCGATGGCGAGGGCCCGCATCATCGCCGCACCAGCCCCCAGAACGCGGCCAGCCAGGCGAACCAGGCCGCGGAGCGGACCAGCTCGTCCTCCAGCAGGGGGTCGGCGAGCCGGGAGAAGGTGGGGAACTCGTCGCCGACGGCCAGCACGAAGGTGACCCCCTCGAAGACGCCGAACACGGCCGCCGGGAGCACCCACCAGACCGCGCCCGCGCCGAGCCGGCGCGGGGCCGGCCGGCGTGGCACCCGGTTGCCCAGGCCCAGCCAGATCAGTGCTCCCCCGGTGCCGAGGGTGCAGAGGTTCGCCGAGGCGGAGAACGAGGGCAGTTGCCCGCCGACCAGGGAGAGGCAGACCAGCACCGGCACGGTGACCACGGGGCGGTCCCACGCCCGGGGCTCCGCTACGGAGAGCTCGCTCGGATGCTCCATCCCCCGATTGTCCCCGCCGTCACGCAGCGCGGGAAGGCCGACACCCCCCGGAGTCGTCCCTGATCTACGCGCCGATCAGCGCCTTGTCCAGCTCGACGCGGATGCTCGCCACCACGTCGTCGGCGGTGCCCCGGCCGGTGAAGCCGGCGGCGAACTTGTGGCCGCCGCCGCCGAGGGCGACCGCGACCCGGCTGACGTCCACCGCGCCCTTGCTGCGCATCGAGACCGCCCACCCGTCGGGGCGGACCTGCTTGACCACGCAGCTCACGTCCGCCTCGGCGGTGCACCGCACCGAGTCGATCAGCGCCTCCAGCACGTACGGTCGCTGGTCGTGCCGGGCCAGGTCGTCGAGCGTGGCGTACGTCCAGACCAGGCCGTTGCCCCCGGCCGCCGCAGGCTCCAGGCGGGCCCGGCACATCACCTCGCCGAAGAGCCGCACCGCGCCGAAGGGCCGGGTGTCGAAGACCCGGCGGGAGATGTCACCGGGGCGGATGCCGGTGGCCAGCAACCGGGCCGCCAGCTCGTGCACCGCCGGGGTGGTCGCCTCGAACCGGAACGACCCGGTGTCGGTGCTCAGTGCGACGTAGAGGCCCTCGGCGATCCCCGCGTCCAGCCGCACCCCGAGGCGGGCCAGCAGCTCCTCGGCCACCACGGAGGTGGCCGCGGCCCGGGGGTCGACGAGGTTGATCCCACCGAACATGGTGTTCGAGGCGTGGTGGTCGAGCACCAGCGCCGTGCCGGCCGTGGTCAGCCGGTCGACCAAGCCACCGAGCCGCGACACGCTCGCCGCGTCGAAGCAGACGACCAGGTGCGGCGCGGGATACGCGTCCTGCTCGGGGACCAGCAGGTCGAGGCCCGGCAGGGCGCGGAACGGCTCCGGCACCTCCGGCGGGCCGGGGAAGGTCGCCCGGAGCTGGCGCACGCCGAGCTGACGCAGCCCCAGCCCGAAGCCGAGCATGCTGCCCAGCGCGTCGCCGTCGGGGTTGACGTGGCAGATCAGCTGGACCTGCGCGTCGGCCGGCAGGTCACGCACCGCCGCCACGGCCGCCGCCCAGTCGGCCTCCCCGGGCCCGGTGCCGACCGCGCCGGCCGCCGGGTCCGTCACGGCCGGTCCGCGCCGCGCGGTGCGTCGGAGTCGACGGCGGCGGAGCCCGCAGCCTCGTCGGCCTCGTCGGCCTCGTCGTCGGAGTCCTCGTCGAGCCGGTACGGCTGGGCGTCGCCCGCGTACTTGGCCTGGGCGGCGAGGCGCTGCACCTCGGCGTCGGCGTGGCGGGCCACCGCGAGCAGGTCGTCGATCTGCTTGACCTGGTCCTGCACGTCGTCGAGAACGAAGGTCAGGCTCGGCGAGTGGCGCAGCCCGAGGGCCTTGCCGACCGTGCTGCGCAGCATCCCCTTGGCGCTCTCCAGCGCCGCCGCCGTGCTGGACTGGGCCGCCGCGTCACCGAGGACGGTGTAGAACACCGTGGCGTCGCGCAGATCGGCGGTGATCCGGGCGTCGGTAATGGTGATCATGCCGAGCCGCGGGTCCTTGATCTGGCTCCGCACCACCGACGCGACCAGTTCGCGAATACGCTCCGCGTGCCGGCGTACCTTGGCCGGATCCGTCATCTCGCCCACCTCCACGGCGTCGGACTCCCGGCCGGCCGGCGGCGCGGGCGCCGCCGGATCCGACCGGCCAACAATGCGAACACTACCTTCGTGATCGGGCCGACCGCCGCTCCCGGGCGGCACCGCCCGCACGCTCAGTCGTCGTCGCCGTACAGGCGCCGGCGGGCCGACAGCAGCTCGACCTCCGGACGGCCCGCCACCAGGCGCTCGCAGGAGTCGAGCACCTCGCGCACGTGCGCGCCCTCCGCGGCCACCACGGCCACGGCTATCTCCGCCCGACCGTGCAGGTCGAGCGCCCCCACCTCGGCAGCCGAGACCTCGAAGCGGCGCAGCGCCGCCACGATCGGCCGTACGTAGGATCTCTTGGCTTTGAGCGACCGGGAGTCACCCGGCAGCAGCAGGTCGAAGACCACGGTTCCGGTGAACATCGCCCCGGACGATACCCGCAGTGCCCCCCGCATGATCAAGGGGTTTACGCCGTTGCGGGCGTAAACCCCTCGATCAGTGCGTCGGACGCGTCAGGCGCGCGGCTTCTCCCGCATCTCGAAGGTCTCGATGACGTCGCCGACCTGGACGTTGTTGTAACCGCCCAGCGTCAGACCACACTCGAAGCCCTCGCGGACCTCCGTCGCGTCGTCCTTGAACCGCTTGAGAGAGCTGATCGTGAGGTTGTCCGCCACGACCGACCCGTCCCGCAGCAGCCGCGCCTTGGCGTTGCGGCGGATGACGCCCGACCGGACGATACAGCCGGAGATGTTGCCGACCTTGGACGAGCGGAACACGTCGCGGATCTCCGCGCTGCCCAGCTCGACCTCCTCGTACTCCGGCTTGAGCAGCCCCTTGAGCGCGGCGTCGATCTCCTCGATGGCCTGGTAGATGACGGTGTAGTACCGGATCTCCACGCCCTCGCGGTCGGCGATCTCGCGGACCTTGTTGGCGGCCCGCACGTTGAAGCCGATGATCGTGACCGCCTCGGACGAGGCGCTCGCGAGCATGACGTCGCTCTCGGTGATCGCGCCCACGCCCCGGTGGATGATCCTGAGCTGGACCTCCTCGGGGATGTCGAGGTTGAACAGCGCGTCCTCGAGCGCCTCCACGGAACCGGAGACGTCGCCCTTGAGCACCAGGTTGAGCGAGGTCTTCTCGCCCTCCTTGAGCTGCTCCATGAGCGTCTCGAGGGTGGCCCGGCCACGGGAGTTGGCAAAGGACGCCGCCCGCCGCCGTGCCTGCCGCTGCTCGGCGATCTGCCGCACCGTGCGGTCGTCCGCCGCCGCGAGGAAGGTGTCGCCCGCCCCGGGGACCGCGGTGAGACCGAGCACCAGCACCGGACGGGCGGGACCCGCCTCGGCGACCTGGTTGCCGTTCTCGTCGAGCATCGCCCGGACCCGGCCGTGCGCCCCACCGGCGACGATCGAGTCGCCCGCCCGCAGGGTGCCCTTCTGCACCAGCACCGTCGCCACCGCGCCCCGACCCTTGTCCAGGTGGGCCTCGATGGCCACACCCTGCGCCGGCCCGTCGATCGGAGCGGTCAGCTCCAGCGACGCGTCGGCGGTGAGCAGGACGGCCTCGAGCAGCTCGTCGATGCCGATGCCCGGCTTCGCGGCCACGTTGACGAACATGGTGTCGCCGCCGTACTCCTCGGCGACCAGCCCGTATTCGGTCAGCTGCTGGCGGACCTTGTCGGGGTTGGCCTCCGGCTTGTCGACCTTGTTGACCGCCACCACGATCGGCACGTCCGCCGCCTTGGCGTGGTTGAGCGCCTCGATGGTCTGCGGCATCACGCCGTCGTCGGCCGCCACCACCAGGACCACGATGTCCGTGACCTGGGCACCACGGGCCCGCATGGCGGTGAACGCCTCGTGACCCGGGGTGTCGATGAAGGTGACCGCCCGGTCCTCGCCCTCGTGCGGGACGTGGACCTGGTAGGCGCCGATGTGCTGGGTGATGCCACCGGCCTCGCCGGCGACCACGTTCGCCTTGCGGATCGCGTCGAGCAGCTTGGTCTTACCGTGGTCGACGTGACCCATGACGGTCACCACCGGCGCACGGCTGACCAGGCGGTCCTCCGCGACCTCGGCGTCGAGGTCGATGTTGAACTGCGCGAGCAGCTCGCGGTCCTCGTCCTCCGGGCTGACGATCTGCACGTCGAAGCCGAGGTGCTCGCCCAGCAGCAGCAGCGTCTCGTCGGAGCAGGACTGGGTCGCGGTGACCATCTCGCCCAGGTTGAACATCTCCTGGACCAGCGAACCCGGGTTGGCGTTGATCTTGTCGGCGAAGTCCGACAGCGAGGCACCACGGGAGAGCCGGACGACCTGACCCTGACCCCGGGGGGCACCCGAGCTCATGGTCGGGGCCGACAGGTTGTCGAACTCCTGTCTGCGCTGCTTCTTGGACTTGCGGCCCCGGGTCGGCTTGCCACCCGGGCGCCCGAAGGCGCCCGCAGCGCCGCCGCCACGGCCACGACCGCCACCACCCGGACGGCCACCGCCGCCGGCCGGTGCGCCCGGACGGAAACCGCCGCCGGGAGCGCCACCGCCGCCGCCACCACCGGGACCGCCGCGGAAGCCACCGCCACCGCCGCCGCCACCGGGACCGCCGCGGAAGCCACCGCCACCACCGCCGCCACCGGGACCGCCGCGGAAGCCACCGCCACCGCCGCCGGGACGACCGGCACCGCCGCCACCGCCGGGACGGCCCGCGCCGGGGCCACCGGGGCCACCGGGACGGCCGGGGCGCTGGCTCGGCATGGACGCCGGGCTCGGCCGGGGCGGCATGGACGCCGGGCTCGGCCGCGGCGGCATCCCCGCCGGGCTGGGCCGGGGACCGCCGCCACCGGCGGCCGGGGGCCGCTGCTGCTGACCGCCCTGGATGCCGAACGGGTTGTTACCGGCACCGCGCGCCGGCGGACGACCGCCCGGCCGGGCACCGGGACCCTGGCCCTGACCCGGGCCACCGGGACGACCGGCGGCCGGGGAACCCGGGCGGGGCGGCATCGCGCCCGGACCGGGACGCGGGCCGGGGCGGGGACCGCCCTCCGCCGGAGGCTCCCGGCGGACGTTCTCGCGCTGCTGCTGGCGGGCGGCCTGGGCGGCCTTGACCGCGGCCTCCTGCTCGGCCTTCAGCGCGGCGGCGCGCGCCTCGGCGGCGGCCACCTCGATGTCGTGGGCACTCGCCGGCTTGGCGACCGGGGTCGCCGGCTGCGGCGGGCCGGGGACCGGGCCCTTGGGCTTCGGTCCGGGGGTCGGCGGGCCGGGCCGCCGGGGCGGCATCGGCTTCGCCGCGACCCGGGGGGCACCCGGGGTCGGCGTCGTAGTCGGGGTCGACGTCGGGCTCTGGGTGGCCGCCGGAAGGGCGGACGGTGCCGGGGAACCGGCGGAGGCGACGAAGGCGTTGCGCAGCCGCCGGGCGACGGGCGCCTCGACGGTGCTGGACGCGGACTTCACGAACTCGCCCATTTCCTTCAGCTTGGCGAGAACGGTCTTGCTTTCGACCCCGAGCTCCTTGGCAAGCTCGTGTACGCGGGCCTTACCTGCCACTGCACTCCTCACTCCGAGGTCGTGCGGGCAGCACCCGCAGCGACCTCACTCCTGCACTTGAAGCCTGGTCATTTCAGGGACTTCATCGTGTGCTCATGTCGGTCGTCCTACCTTGCTAGCGACCCTCGCCCGGTCGGGATGACCGGACGTAGTGGTTGGCGCATCGACGTGCTCGGCCAGCACACCGTGGTCGACGACCCCGGTGACGCGCAACGCGCGCCCGAAGGCACGGCGGCGCACTGCCAGCGCGAAGCAGGCCGGATCCGGGTGCATGTTCGCTCCCCGACCCGGCAGCCTGCGAGCCGGATCGGGCCGGAGGCTGTGACCAGCCTCGTCGCCGACCGCGACGATCCGCAGCAATTCGCTGGCCGGCGCACGTCGCCGGCAGCCCACACAGGTGCGCTCCGGCAGCGCGCGTCGTACCACTGGAGGAAGTCTACCCCTAGCTGCCCGAGATCGCGCCGCCCGGTTCCCGGACGTGATCAGCCCCGCTCCGCGCGGCCGTCGTCGCCTGCTCCGCGTCCGACCGGATGTCGATCCGCCAACCGGTCAATCGGGCAGCAAGCCGGGCGTTCTGCCCCTCCCGGCCGATCGCGAGGGACAGCTGGAAATCCGGAACGGTCACCCGGGCGGTCCGGGTGGCCAGGTCGACCACCTCGACCCGCAGCGCCTTGGCCGGCGAGAGCGCGTTGCCCACGAAGGTCGCCGGGTCGTCCGACCAGTCGATGATGTCGATCTTCTCGCCGTGCAGCTCGCTCATCACGGCGCGGACCCGCTGCCCCATCGGGCCGATGCAGGCACCCTTGGCGTTGACGCCGGGCGTGGTGGAGCGCACCGCGATCTTCGTGCGGTGGCCGGACTCCCGGGCGATGGCCCCGATCTCCACGGTCCCGTCGGCGATCTCCGGCACCTCCAGGGCGAACAGCTTCTTCACCAGCGCCGGGTGGGACCGGGACAGGGTGATCTGCGGCCCGCGCATGCCCTTGGCGACGTGCACCACGACGCAGCGGATCCGCTCGCCGTGGGCGTACCGCTCGCCGGGGACCTGCTCCGACTGCGGCAGCACGCCCTCCAGCTTGCCCAGGTCGACGCTGACGATGCCCTTCTCGCTGCGCGCCTCGTGCGCCTGCACCACGCCGGTTACCAGGTCGCCGTCGCGGCCGACGTACTCGCCGAAGTGCACCTCGTCGGTGGCCTCCCGCAGGCGCTGGAGGATCACCTGCTTGGCGGTCATGGCCGCGATCCGGCCGAAGTCGTGCGGGGTGTCGTCCCACTCCCGCACCACCGTGCCGTCGTCGTCCAACTCCTGGGCGTAGACCAGGGCCGCGCCGGTCTTGCGGTCGATCTCGACCCGGGCGTGCAGCTCGGCCCCGTCGGTGTGCCGGTAGGCGGTCAGCAGCGCGGTCTCGATCGCCGCGAGGATCGTGTCGAACGGGATCTCCCGCTCGCGCTCGAGTGCGCGCAGCGCCGCGAGGTCGATGTTCACCTCTCCTCGTCCTCCACATCATCTTCGTCGTCGATATCGTCAATGTCTGAGCTGTCGCCGAACTCGTCGTCGGCGACCTCGTCGAGGCGGTGGAACTCCACCTGCACCCGGCCGGGGCCGAGCTCGGCGTGGCCGAACTCCGCGCGGCCGGAGTCGGTCTCCAGCACCACGCGCTCGTCGTCGGCCTCGACCACCCGGCCCGTGACCTGCCGGTCGCCGGCGGGCTGCTCGGCGCGCTGCCCGGGCAGCGCGGCCCGGACCGTCACCTTCACCAGCCGGCCGACGTTGCGCCGCCAGTGCCGGGGCAGGGTGAGCGGGCGGTCCACCCCGGGGGAGCTGACCTCCAGCTGGTATTCGCCGGCGAGGATGTCGCCGCCGGCTTCCTCGGCCGCGTCGAGCGCGGCGGAGACGGCCCGGGAGACGTCGGCGACGGCGTCCAGGCTGATCCCGCCGTCGGCGTCGACGATCACCCGCACCACGTGCCGGCGGCCGGCCCGGGAGACGGAGACGTCCTCCAGGTCGTACCCGACCCCGTTGACCACCGGTTCGATCACCGCGCGCAACCGGGACCGCCGCGCGGCGAGGTCCACCCGGGGGCCACCGACGCGGTCACCACCACGAGGGCCGTCGGCGCGCCGGGGTCTCCCCGTCGGCCCCGTCGGCCTGGTGGCACGGCCACGCTGCGTCATCTGGCGCACCCCTTCATGAACCACGACGCCCGATCGGGACGCCATGCCGGCACGCCACCGGGGCGGACGCGCCGGTGGCTGCGCAGAGCGTAACGCGCCTGCGGCACGGCGGACCGGGCGGCGCACCGACGCCCTTGGCCCATGTATCCGCTCCGATGGTGTTGACTTGTCCGGTGGCGAGGGGCAGAACGACACCGCACGACCGAGCACCCGGGCGTTCCCGGCGAAACCTCCTGCGCGCGGGCGCGCTCCTGGCGCTCGGCGGGGCCGTCGCGCCGCTGACCGGCTGTGCTCTGTTCGACCGGGGCGATGGGCGCGGCCAGGTGCCCGACCCGCTCGAACCCCTGGCCTCGCAGGCCCGCGAGCTGGCCGCCCGGCACCGCGCCGCCCTGGCCGCCGACCCGGGCCTGGCCGAGCTGCTCACTCCGATCGCCGACGCCCACGAGGCGCACGCCGGCGAGCTGGCGAAGCTGACGGGCCGCCCCGCGACCTCACCGGAACCGTCACCGTCGCCCGGGGCCACCGGCACCGACGGTGACCGGGCGGCGGTGCTGGCCGCGCTGCGCGAGGCCGAGCAGCGCGGGCGCGAGGCGGCCGCGAAGCTCTGCGCCGAGGCCCCGGCCGACCGGGCGGCCCTGGTCGGCTCGATCGCCGCCGCCCGGGCGACCCACGTGGAGGCGCTGCGGTGAGGCACCGACAGGCACCGTCCGGGCCAGCCGAGGCCCTGGCCGGCGCGCTCACCGCCGAGTACGCCGCGATCTTCGCGTACGGGGTGATCGGGGTACGCCTCGCCGACGCCGCCCGCACGGCCGCCCGCCGCGCCGAGGCGGCGCACCGGTCCCGACGGGACGCGCTGTTGCTCCAGCTCAGCGCCGCCGGCAGCACCGTCCCCGCCGACAAGGCCGGATACACGCTGCCGTTCCCCGTCACCGACGCCGCGAGCGCGCTGCGGCTGGCGGTGGAGGTGGAGGAGCGCACCGCCGCCTTCTGGCGCGTGGCGCTGCCGCACACCACGGGCGAGGACCGCGACCGGGCCCTCGCGGCGCTGACCGACTGCGCGGTGCGGGCCACCCGGTGGCGGCGCACCGCCGGGGTGACTCCCGTCACCGTCACCTTCCCCGGCCGCCCCACCTGACCGCGCTGACCGGGACCTGGGCGTTTGCGCTGGCCGCCCCGGCGGGACCGCCGATTGCGGACGGCATACCAGGTATGCATACTTCGGAGCCATGTCCATCCGTCACGGCCTGCTCGCGCTCCTCGAACGCGGCCAGATGTACGGCTACCAGCTCCGGGCCGCGTTCGAGGAGTCGACGGGCTCGACCTGGCCGCTGAACATCGGGCAGGTCTACACCACCCTGTCCCGCCTGGAACGGGACGGGCTGGTCCGGCCGCTGCCGGAGAGCGAGGCGGGACAGCGGCCGTACGAGATCACCGACGCCGGACGGGCGGACCTGGCGCTGTGGTTCGCGACCCCGATCAGCCGCACCGACCGTCCCCGCGACGAGCTGGCGATCAAGCTGGCCCTGGCCCTGACCACCCCGGGGGTGGACGTACGGGCGGTGGTGCAGACCCAGCGCACCGCGACCATGCGGGCGTTGCAGGAGTTGACGCGGTTGAAGTACGCCAGCGACCGTCCCGAGGACCTGCCCTGGCGGCTGGTGCTGGACGCGATGGTGTTCCAGGCCGAGGCGGAGATCCGCTGGCTGGACCACTGCGAGACGAGCCTGGTCCGGCACCGGCCCGCGCCGGGGCCCGGGGGCCGGGCGGGTCCGGGGCGGCCGGCGGAGGCGGACCGGGACGGCGAGGAGGCGCGGCGATGAGCGGGACGGGCGGCGCGCCGACGACCCGCCCCGACCCACCCGACCCGCCCCGTGGGCCCGACGCCACCGGGTCCGCCGCCACCGGCTCGGGCACGCCCGGTTCCGGCACGGCGGCGGGAACGGCCGTGCTCGACGTCCGCGACGTGCACCGCACCCACGGCAGCGGCGAGGCGGCCGTGCACGCCCTGCGCGGGGTGAGCCTCACCGTCGCCCCCGGCGAGCTGGTCGCCGTGATGGGGCCCTCCGGCTCCGGCAAGTCCACCCTGCTCGCCCTCGCCGGCGGCCTGGACGGCCCGACCGCGGGCGAGATCCGCGTCGAGGGGCAGACCCTCGGCGCGCTGGACCGCCGCGCGCTGGCCCGGCTGCGCCGCCGACGGATCGGCTACATCTTCCAGAACCTCAACCTCCTGGGCAGCCTCACCGCCGCCGAGAACGTCGCGCTCCCCCTCGAGCTGGACGGCGTCGGCGTACGCCAGGGCCGGCGGGCGGCCCAGGCCGCGCTCGCCGAGGTGGGCCTCGCCGAGCTGGGCGACCGCTTCCCCGACCAGCTCTCCGGCGGGCAACAGCAGCGGGTGGCCATCGCCCGGGCCTTGGTCGGCGAGCGGCGGCTCGTGCTGGCCGACGAGCCGACCGGCGCGTTGGACTCGCAGACCGGCGAGGCCGTGCTGCGCCTGCTGCGCCGCCGGGTCGACGCGGGCGCCGCCGCCGTCCTGGTCACCCACGAGGCCCGGCACGCCGGCTGGGCCGACCGGGTGGTGTTCCTGCGCGACGGCGTCATGGTGGACTCGACGGCCCCGCTGGGCGCTGTCGAGCAGCTACTGGCCGGCAGCGGCCGGTGAGCACCGGGCGCCGCGCCGCCCCGCCGTCGGCCGACCCGCACCCGGCAACCGCCCCGACCGGGCCGGACGCCGGCCGGGCCCGGCGGCCGGGGCGACCCGCCCGCGACCGGCGGCTGCTGGCGGCGCTGCGCTCCTGGCAGGCAGCCCTGCGCATCGCCCGGCGGGAGGCGCTGCGCGCCCGTGGGCGGACCGCGCTGGTGCTCGCGATGATCACCTTGCCGGTGCTGGGCCTGACCCTCTCCGCCGTCAGCTACGACATGGCGGAGCTGAGCCGGGCGGAGCGGATCGACCGGCGGCTCGGGACCGCCGACGCGGAGCTGCGCTGGACGGCCGAGGGCCCGGTGGCGCAGGACGCCTGGGGCGACACCGCGTACCAGCGCGACGGCGTACCGGGGCGGACCCGCCCGGTCACCGCTGGCGAGCTGACCGCCCTGCTGCCGGCCGGCAGCCGCGTCGCCGAGGTCCGCTGGTGGGTGTCGTTCGAGGCCCGCGTCGGGGGCAGGCGCGAGCCGGTCGACGGGCGACTGCTGGACCTGACCGACCCGGTGCTGCGCGGGCAGGGCCGGGTGCTCGCCGGCCGCCCCCCGACCGGTTCGAACGAGGTGGGGCTCAACCGCGCGGCGCTGCGCCGGCTGCGCGCGGGGCTCGGCGACCGGATCGTCCCGGCCGACGGGTCGGCCGAGCGGACCGTGGTCGGGGTGGTGGAGTTCGCGGACAACCTGCGGCCCACGGTGGCGCTGCCACCCACGGTCCAACCGGCCGAGCCGCGCAACGAGTCGAGCTGGCTCGTCGACCTGCCGGCCGACGCCGACCCCGGGCTCACGGAGCGACTCAACGCGCGCGGGATCGTGGTGGTCGCCCGCGCCCCGGCGCCGCACCCCACGGCTGAGCCCGACAGCCTGAACATCGCGCTCAGCGTCGAGGACACCAGCACCACGCTCCTGGTGGGCGGGCTCGGCCTGCTCGAGGTGGTGCTGCTCGTCGGGCCGGCGTTCGCCGTCGGCGTGCGGCGCCGCCGCCGCGACCTCGCCCTGGTCGCGGTGGCCGGTGGCGACGCCGCGCACCTGCGCCGCATCGTGCTGGCCGACGGGGTGGTGCTGGGCTGCGCGGGGGCCGCCGCCGGGCTGGCGCTGGGCGTCGCCGGCGCGTTCGCGGGCCGCCCGTTCATCGAGGAGTACGTCTTCGGGGCGCGCTTCGGCGCGTACCGCGTCTTCCCGGCCGCGCTGGGGGCGATCGCGGCGGTCGCGGTGCTGGCCGGGGTGCTCGCGGCCCTGGCGCCGGCCTGGACCGCCGCGCGGCAGGACGTGGTGGCCGGGCTCGCCGGGCGACGCACCCCGCCGGAGCACCGGAGGCGCTGGCCGCTGATCGGCGTGCTGCTGGCCACGGTCGGCGTGGCGGGGGCCGCGCTCGGGGCCAACCGGGACGCCCTGGCGGTGCTCTTCGCCGGGGTGGTCCTGGGCGAGCTGGGGCTGGTGTTCGTCACCCCGACGCTGGTCGGGTTGCTCGCCCGGGCCGGCCGGTGGCTCCCCCTGGCCCCCCGGATCGCGTTGCGGGACGCGAGCCGCAACCGCTCCTCGGCCGCACCGGCGATCTCGGCGGTGATGGCGGCGGTCGCCGGCAGCGTCGCCCTCGGCGGCTACGTGGCCAGCGACAGCGCCCGCACCCACGCCACCTACCTGCCGGCCATGCCGCACGGGCACGCCATGATCATCGGCCCCGGCGACGCGACGGCACTGCCGCCGGTGCCCCGGATCGCCGAGGTGGCCGCCGCGACGCTGCCCGGCAGCACGGTGGCCCGCGTCGACGCCCCGGCCTGCCCCGTGCCGTCCGACGACGGCGACTGGTGCGACGTCCGGGCGGAGCTGCCGGCCGGCCGGGCCTGCCCGTACCAGGTGGAACAGTTGCGCGACGCGGACATGCGGGCCCGCGCCCGCAGCGACCCGCGGTGCCGCGGGTGGGTGGAGGGCGGATCAACGGGTTACTCCGTGCCCGTCTCGGTCGACGACGGCGACGCGCTGGCGGCGCTGACCGGGGCCGGCCCCGAGGAGGTGGCCGCCGCCCGGCGGGTGCTGGCGGCCGGCGGCGCGGTGGTGACCGACGAGCGCTATCTCCTCGCCGGCCGGCTCACCCTCACGGCGACCCGGGCGGAGACCGACCCGGAACCCGTGGTGACCGCGACCGCCACCGTCCCCGGGTACGCGCTGCGCGGCGGCATCGGGGGGGACCGGCTCATGGTGTCCCACGCCGCCGCCGCCCGGCTCGGGCTCGGCACCCGGCAACTCGGGTACGCGGTGGCCACCGCCACCGCCCCGACCCCCGCCCAGCAGGACCGCCTCGACGTCGAGCTGCGCCGGCTCGGCCCGCTCGACGTGATCGTCGAACGGGGCACCTTGGGCAGCGACCAGCGTTCCCTGCTGCTGGTGCTGGCCGTCGGCTCCGGCCTGATCACGGTGGGGGCGGCGGCCGTCGCCACCGGCCTCGCCGCCGCCGAGGGGCGGGCGGACCTGTCCACCCTCGGCGCCGTGGGCGCCAGCCCCCGGATGCGTCGGATCCTCTCGCTGTGCCAGGCCGGGGTGATCGCCGGGCTCGGCTCGGCGCTGGGCATCGTGGTCGGGCTGGGCACGGCGGTGATCATCCTGGTCGCCCTGAACCGCCGGTACGACACGGCCTGGCCGGTGCCGGAGCCGTACCCGATCGTGGTCCCCTGGCTCACCCTGGGTGTGCTGGTGGTCGTGCCGCTGGTAGCGATGGTCGGCGCGGGCCTGTTCACCCGGTCCCGGCTGGCGGTCGAGCGCCGCCTCGACTGACAGCCGGCCGCTCGACCGAAAGCCTGCCGCTCGACTGACAGCCTGCCGCTCGACTGACAGCCTGCTGGGAGTGCCACACTGACGGCGTGTCCGCTATCGGTACCCTGACCCGCCGCCTCGGCCATCGTCGCTGGTTCGGCGCCACGATCCGGCTGCTCGTCCCCGTGGACCGGGCGGTCGGTCGGCTCACCCGGGGGCGAGTGGTCGCGCTCGGCCTGGTCCCCTCGCTGGTCATCACCACCACCGGGCGCCGCTCGGGCCTGCCGCGCAGCAACCCCCTGTTGTATGTGCCGGACGGCGACGCCTACGTGGTGGTCGGCTCCAACTGGGGGCAGCAGCACCAGCCCGCCTGGGCGCTGAACCTGCTCGCCGACCCGGCCGCCGAGGTCGACGTGCGGGGGCGGCGGGTCGCGGTGCGGGCCGAGGTGGCCACCGGCGCGGAACGCGACCGGCTGTGGGAGCTGCTGATCACCGAGTGGCCGGCGTACCAGACGTACGTCGAGCGGGCCGGCGGGCGGGAGATCCGCGTCTTCCGGCTGGTGCCCTTCCTTACAGGCCGCCCTGGATGCCGATGAGGGTGCCGACCAGGTACGTCGCGGCGGCAGCCGCCGCGCCGAGCAGGAGCTGCCGCAGGCCGCTGCTCCACCAGGGGCGGTTGGTGAACCGGGCCACGATCGCCCCGGCCGCGAAGAGCCCGACCCCACCGACGGCCAGCGCCAGCCACAGGCTGGTGGCGCCGAGCAGATAGGTCAGCAGCGGGATCAGCGCGCCGGCCGAGAAGAACAGGAACGACGAGATCGCCGCCGCCCACGGGCTCGGCTGGTCGTCCGGGTCGACACCCAACTCCTCCCGGACGTGCATCCGCAGCGCCTCCTCCGGGTTGGCCCGCACCGCCTCGGCGACCTGCGTGGCGAGGTCGCGGGGCAGGCCGCGGGCCACCCACGCGTCGGCCAGCTCGCGGGCCTCCGCCTCCGGATGCCGTTCCAGCTCGCGGCGTTCCTTGGCGACCTCGGCGGCGACCTGCTCGTTGGCCGACCGGACGCTCGTGTATTCGCCGAGGCCCATCGAGATCGCGCCGGCGACCAGGCCGGCGGCGCCGGTGAGCACGATGCTGTGCGGCGACACCCCGCCGCCGCCGACGCCCGCGATCAGGGCGATGTTGGTGACCAGGCCGTCCATCGCGCCGAACACGGCCGGCCGCAGCCAGCCGCCGGACACGTCCGCGTGGTGCGCCTCGCGCAGCGCCGCCGGGGTGTCGTTCACGGCAGGGTCAGGATCTCGTGGCCGTCCTCGGTGACGAGGATCGTGTGCTCGAACTGGGCGGTCCACTTCCGGTCCTTCGTGACGACCGTCCAGCCGTCGTCCCACATGTCGTACTGGTAGGTGCCGAGGGTGATCATCGGCTCGATGGTGAAGGTCATTCCCGGTTCCATCACGTCGGTGGGTCGAGGGCTGTCGTAGTGCGGCACGTAGAGGCCGCTGTGGAACGCCTCCCCGATGCCGTGGCCGGTGAAGTCGCGGACCACCCCGTAGCCGAACCGCTTGGCGTACGACTCGATGACCCGGCCGATCACGTTGATCTGCCGGCCCGGGGCGACCGCCTTGATCCCCCGCAGCATCGCCTCGTGGGTCCGCTCGACCAGCAGCCGGGCCTCCTCGTCGACCTCGCCGACGCAGAACGTGGCGTCGGTGTCGCCGTGCACCCCGCCGATGTACGCGGTCACGTCGACGTTGACGATGTCGCCGTCGGCGAGCACGGTCGAGTCCGGGATGCCGTGGCAGATCACCTCGTTGATGCTGGTGCAGCAGGACTTCGGAAAGCCCCGGTAGCCCAGCGTCGACGGGTAGGCCCCGTGGTCGCAGAGGAACTCGTGCACCACCCGGTCGATCTCGTCGGTGGTCACCCCCGGCTTGCAGTGCTCGCCGGCGAGCTGCGTGGCCTGGGCGGCGAGCCGGCCGGCGACCCGCATCCGCTCGATGGTCTCCGGGGTCTGCACGTGTGAGCCGCTCCACTGGCGCGGCTGCTTCTTGCCCACGTACTCCGGTCGGACGATGTGAGGCGGCACCGGTCGCGCCGGGGCGAGCGTGCCGGGGGTCACCGGCGCACGGACGGTCATGGCGCAAGCCTATCGCCGGCTGGCCGGTTGTTGCCGGGCCCCTTCCGCTGTGCGATCGTGTGCTGCGTGGGTCAAGGGGGTGCCGCTCCCGTGCCCCGCCTTGCACCCGGACGGACCAGCAACGTAACGCCTCCACACCGTGATGCGCCGGTTGCCCGCGTCGCACCCGGCGGGACGTCGCCGGGGGTCAGAAGACCGGCAGGCCGTCGATGCTCGCGGCGTTCTTCGTCGCCCGGTAGGTGACCAGGTCTTCTGCGGTGCGGCGGGAGTGCGCCCGGATCAACAGGTCCCGGTCGCCCTGGTACTCCATCAGCGGGACGGAGTACCCGCAGGAGTCGCTGACCCGCTCGACGTCGACGGTGATCACCGCGCGGGCCGAGTGCAGGTCCGGCGGGTCGGGGAAGTCGGCGAGCCGCTCGGCGAAGCCGGCGTCCTCCACCGTCACGGCCGTGCCCCGGCCGTGCAGCCGGACGATGTTCGGCGGCCCGGCGAAGGCGCAGAACATCAGCGTGATGCGGCCGTTCTGCCGCAGGTGGGCGATCGTCTCCGCGCCGCTGCCGTGGAAGTCGACCCAGGCCACCCGGTGCGGGCCGAGGATGACGAAGGTGCCGCGCATGCCCTTCGGCGAGACGTTGACGTGCCCGTCGGGCCCGGAGGGCGCGGTGGCGACGAAGAAGACGGGCTGTTCCTCGATGAATTCGCGCAGCCGCCCGTCGATGGCCTCGTGAACCTTCATGTCGCCATCCTGGCACCGCCTACCGAGAAGTGGGATGCCCCTTACCATCAGGCGGGACGCCGGCGGGGCCGGGCGGGGACCGGCCCCGCCCCGGCCCCGCCTCACAGCGGGGTGACGTACGCGCCGGTGATCCCGCCGTCGACCACGAACTGCGCGGCCGTCATGAACGACGAGTCGTCGCTGGCCAGGAACGCCACCGCGGCGGCGATCTCCTCCGGCTGGCCGAACCGGCCCATCGGCACGTGCACGAGGCGGCGGGCGGCCCGCTCCGGGTCGGCGGCGAACAGCTCCATCAGCAGCGGGGTGGCGATCGGGCCGGGGCAGAGCGCGTTGACCCGGATGCCCTCCCGGGCGAACTGCACGCCCAACTCCCGGGTCATCGCCAGCACCCCGCCCTTGCTCGCCGTGTACGCGATCTGCGACGTGGCCGCCCCCATCAGCGCCACGAACGACGCCGTGTTGATGATCGAGCCCTTGCCCTGCCGGCGCATGTGCGGAATCGCGTACTTGCAGCACAGGTAGACGCTGGTCGTGTTGACCCGCAGCACCCGCTCCCAGGCGTCCAGGCCCGTCTCCAGGATCGAGTCGTCGTCGGGCGGGGAGATGCCGGCGTTGTTGAACGCGACGTCCACCCGCCCGTGCCGCTGCGCCACCCCGTCGAAGAGGTCCCGCACGGCGGCCTCGTCGGCCACGTCGCAGGCGACGAACTCGCCGCCCACCTCCTCGGCCGCCCGCCCGCCGGCCGCCGCGTCGACGTCGACGCAGACCACCCGCGCCCCCTCGGCGGCGAACCGCCGCGCCGTGGCCAGCCCGATCCCGCTGCCCGCCCCGGTCACCACCGCGACCCGGTCCTGAAGCCGTCCCTGCATGCCGATCACTCCTCGGTGCCGATGAACACGTTCTTGACGTCGGTGAAGGCGTGCAGCGCGTCCGGGCCCAGCTCACGGCCCAACCCGGAGCGCTTCATCCCGCCGAACGGGGTCCAGTACCGCACGGAGGAGTGCGAGTTGACGCTGAGGTTGCCCGCCTCGACCGCCCGGGCCATCCGCAGCGCCCGCCCCACGTCCCGGGTCCAGATCGAGCCGGACAGGCCGTACTCGGTGTCGTTGGCCAGCCGGACCGCGTCGGCCTCGTCGTCGAACGGGAACACCGACACGACCGGGCCGAAGATCTCCTCCCGCCAGTGCCGGTCGGCCGGCGAGTCGGCGAGCAGCACCGTCGGGGCGTACCAGAAGCCGGGGCCGTCGGGGCGGGAGCCGGTGAAGGCCACGCGCGCCCCGTCGACGTACCCGGCGACCCGGTCCCGCTGGGCGGCGGAGATCAGCGGGCCCATCTCGGCGGTCTCCCGCGCCGGGTCCTCCACCCGCAGCGCCCGCACGGCCGGCTCCAGCAGTTCCAGGAACCGGTCGTACGCCGGGCGCTGCACCAGGATCCGGGACCGGGCGCAGCAGTCCTGGCCGGCGTTGTCGAAGACCGCGTACGGCGCGGTGGCCGCCGCCCGCTCCAGGTCCGCGTCGGCGAAGACGACGTTCGCGCTCTTGCCACCCAGCTCCAGGGTGACCCGTTTCACCTGGGCGGCGCAGCCGGCCATGATCCGGGTGCCGACCTCCGTGGACCCGGTGAAGCAGACCTTGCGTACGGCCGGATGGGTGACGAACCGCTCGCCCACCACGTCGCCCCGGCCCGGCAGCACGGTGAACACGCCCTCGGGCAGGCCGGCCTCGCGGCCCAGCTCGGCCAGGCGCAGCGCGGTCAGCGGGGTCAGCTCGGCCGGCTTGAGCACCACCGTGTTGCCGGCGGCGAGCGCCGGGGCGAACCCCCAGGCGGCGATGGGCATCGGGAAGTTCCACGGCACGATCACCCCGACCACGCCCAGCGGCTCGTGGAAGGTGACGTCCAGCCCGCCGGGCACGGGGATCTGCCGGCCGGTCAGCCGCTCGGGCGCGCCCGCGTAGTAGTCGAGCACGTCGCGGACGTTGCCGGCCTCCCAGCGGGCGTTGCCGATGGTGTGCCCGGAGTTGCGCACCTCCAGCAGGGCCAGCTCCTCCAGGTGCGCGTCGACCAGGGCGGCGAACCGCCGCAGCATCCGCGCCCGCTCCCCCGGCGCCACCCCCCGCCACCGCAGGAACGCGCGAGCGGCCCGCTCGATGGCGGCATCGACCTCGCGCTCCCCCATCGCGGCAACCTCCCCCACCACGCTCCCGCTGGCGGGATCCACCACCCGCGTCACATCGCCCACCCTGCCGCCCCTCCAGCTCGCGCGATCTTGCACTTACGGCCCCCGCAAATGCCGCCAAGCTCCCATACCAGGGGCCCCAACTGCAAGATCGCGGGAAGGAGGGGCGGGCGGGGCGGGGGCGTCAGAGGCGTTCGAAGCCTCGCGTCAGTTCCCAGTCCGTCACCGCAGCGTCGAAGGCGCTCAGCTCCACGCGCGCCTGGTTGGCGTAGTGGGCGTGGACGTCGTCGCCGAAGACCGCGCGGGCGATCGTCGACGGCTCCCACAGGCCGAGGGCGTCGCGCAGGGTGCCGGGGACCCGCTCGGCGGCCGGATCGTCGTACGCGTTTCCGGTGCACTCCGGCCCCAACTCCAGCTCCCGCTCGATGCCGTGCACCGCCCCCGCCACCAGGGCGGCGATCGCCAGGTACGGGTTGACGTCCGCCCCGGGCACCCTGTTCTCCACCCGCATGCCCTGGCCGTGGCCGACGAGCCGCAGCGCGCAGGTGCGGTTGTCGACGCCCCAGCGCAGCGCCGTCGGGGCGAACGAGCCTGGCTGGTAGCGCTTGTACGAGTTGACGTTCGGGGCGAACAGCAGGCTGAACTCCCGCATCGTGTCGAGCAGCCCGGCCAGCACCCGCTGCCCGGTGACGCTCAGGTGGGCGGGCCCGTCGCCGAGCATCGCCGAGCAGCCGTCGGCGTCGCGCAGCGAGAAGTGGATGTGGCAGGAGTTGCCCTCCCGCGCGTTCGGCTTGGCCATGAAGGTGATCGACATGCCCTCCTGGGCGGCGATCTCCTTCGCCCCGTTCTTGTAGATCACGTGATGGTCGGCGCAGGCCACCGCCTCGTCGTACCGGAAGGCGATCTCGTGCTGGCCGAGGTTGCACTCGCCCTTCGCGCTCTCCGGGGTCAGGCCCGCGCCGGCCATCTCGGTGCGGATGCGCCGCAGCAGCGGCTCCACCCGGGCGGTGCCGAGCAGCGAATAGTCGACGTTGTACTGGTTGGCGGGGGTCAGCTCGCGGTAGCCGCGCCGCCAGGCGTCCTCGTACGAGTCGCGGTAGCAGACGAACTCCAGCTCGGTGCCCGCGTACGCGGTCAGCCCGTGCGCGGCGAGCCGGTCGAGCTGGCGGCGCAGGATCTGCCGGGGCGAGGCGGCCACCGGCCCGGAGCCGTCCAGCCACGCCAGGTCGGCCAGGAGCATCGCCGTCCCCGGCTGCCAGGGCACCCGGCGCAGCGTCTCCAGGTCGGGCACCATGGCGAAGTCGCCGTACCCACGCTCCCAGCTCGACATCGCGTACCCGTCGACGGTGTTCATGTCGACGTCGACGGCGAGCAGGTAGTTGCACCCCTCGCTGCCGTTCTCCGCCACCTGGTCGAGGAAGAACGGCGCGTGGAACCGCTTGCCCTGCAACCGGCCCTGCATGTCGACCAGGGCCAGCACCACGGTGTCGAGCTTGCCGGCGGCGACCGCCGCCCGTAGCTCTTCGAGGGACAGCGGTGCTCTGCTCATGCGCGGGCCTCCATCACCAAGGTCTACTGCCTGACCGGATCATCGTCAATGCCCACCCCGGCCGCGTCGGCAAACCCTTCGACCGTACGGCGGGGGCCGGTGAACCACTTGCGCGCCGAGGCGTACCACCAGACGGCCACGACGAGCAGGACCCCGCCCACGGCGAGCGGCGCGTAGTTGACCGCCGACCAGCTGAAGTCGGCGTGGCCGGGCACCCCTGCGGGCACGATCGGCAGCACGAAATAGACCGAGATGATCGCGATCTCGACCACCGCGACCCAGCCGAGCACCTTGTACCGGCGGCCGAGCGTCCACGGGCCGGGGGTGAACCGGTCACCCATCCGCAGCCGCAGCACGATAGGAATGACGAAGGAGAGATAGAGCCCGAGCACCGCGACCGAGACCACCGCGTAGAAGGCCACCGGGATGCCGGACGGGCTCTCGTAGAGCGCCGGGAGGGTGAGCAGCAGCCCGGCCAGGGTCGCGCCGACGATCGCGTTGACCGGGGTGCCGTTGCGGTCGACCTTCGACCAGAGCCGCCAGCCCGGCACCGCCCGGTCCCGACTGAACGCGTACGCCATCCGGCTCATCGAGGTCACGCAGCTCATCCCGCAGAAGAACTGCCCGATGGTGGAGATGATGATGACGGTCTTGAAGAAGAACGGGGTGAGCGCGGATTCGAAGATCGCCCCGGAGAACCCGCCGGCCGCGTTGATGGCGTCCACGTCGGTGGCGGCGAACAGGAAAGCGAGCAGCAGGATCCAGCCACCCACCGCCGAATAGAAGATCGACCGCCACAGCCCCTGCGCGGCGGCCTTCGAGGCGCCCCGGGTCTCCTCGGAGACGTGCGCACAGGCGTCGAAGCCGGTGATCGTGTACTGGGTGAGCAGGAAGCCCAGCGGCAGCACGTAGAACCAGAAGGTCAGCCCGCCGGTGCCGCCGTCGCCGAAGCCGGAGTTGTCGAACCGCTCGGTGAAGACGAACTGGAAGCTCTGGTGCTCGTCCGGGACGAACACCAGGATGGCGACCACCGCCGCCGCGCCGGCCACGTGCCACCACACCGAGACGTTCTGGAGTACGTCGATGATCCGGTGCCCGAAGATGTTGATCAGCCCGTGCAGCGCCAGAATGATCACGAACAGCACGAACGCCTGCCGCAGCGTCCCCGCCCAGCCGTCGAACAACGCCGACAGGGTGAGATTGAGGAACGTGGCGCAGCCGTAGTCGACCGACGCGGTGACCGCCACCAGGCCGATCAGGTTGAGCCAGCCGGTGAACCAGCCGTGCACCGGCCGGCCCATCTTCGCCGCCCACCAGTAGATGCCGCCCGCCGTCGGGTACGCCGACACCAGCTCGGCCAGGCAGAAGCCGATGACCAGGATGAACAGCGAGATCAGCGGCCAGCCCCAGGAGATGGCGACCGGCCCGCCGTTGTTCCACGCCTGGCCGAACGTGGTGAAGCAGCCGGCCAGGATCGAGATGATCGAGAACGAGATCGCGAAGTTGGAGAAGCCGCTCCACTTGCGGCGCAGCTCCTGCTGGTATCCGAGTTCGGCGAGCCGGCGGGCGTCGTCGTCCATCGGCTGATCGGCGGTCGGCGCGGGCGTCGTGGCCACTGCACACCTCCTGGCGAGGATTGCCGGAAACGCGTGCGCCCGAGTCTCGTCCCGCCGATCACCACGGTCAATACGCCACGGCCTGCCGCCCCGGACGTTCCGCCGCCGGACGCGGGACGGCGGTCAGCCGGCGCAGCCCAGCCGGCTGCACGTAGATCGAGCGGTGGGCCACGGCGTCGCCCCGCGCGTCGACCTCGTAGCCGTCGAGCCACAGCCACCCGTGGTAGGTGTGCCAGTCCTCGTGGACGCGGATCACCCGAAAGAAGATCGGCCGGACGAACTGGACGCTGGCGGCCCGCGTGACGTGCAGCAGGTCCCCGCACCTCAACCCCGTGGGCGCGGGGTCAGCCATCGCCGCCGCGCCGCTCGCCCCGCGCCGGCAGGACCATGTCGAGCCACCCGAGGTGCCGCGCCTCCAGCTCCGGGTCGAACGGCAGGCCGCGCCGCCCGCGCTCCTCGACCCCGAGCCGATACCAGTCGCCCAGGTACGCGGCGAGCAGGTCCCCCATCCCGGCGAACTCGACGAGGCTCGCCACCTGCCGGTCGAAGCACGGCCACGGCCTGCCGCAGGTGAAGCAGGGACCGCCCGCGTACCTCGGCGGGTGTTGGCCCGTCACCGCCCCCGCACCTCCGGCTCCGGGCGGACCGGCGGGGCGTCGCGGATCGCCTGCACCCGGACCATGACGACGCGCTCCCGGCACGGCGTGCCGTCGGGGCGCAGTTCCAGCCCCTCCAGCCGCACCCACCGCGACGCCAGGAAGTTCGCGTACCGGGGAACGTAGGTGACCTTCAGCCGCAACACCGCCTGCCCGATGCAGTAGTCACACGGCTGAAGCGTCAACACGTCACCCACGACGACCAGCGGATTCACTGTGGACACCCCGGGTACCGCCCGCCACGCTGCCTGCGCATACGCCTCTCCCCTGACTCAAGACCGGGCGGACGACACCCCTGCACACCGGCCCGCCGGGTGACAGTCTGCTGATCGCGGAACTACTCTGAGAAGCGATCACGCCTGGTCCCGGAGCACGTCTGGAATCACCGCGCTGCGCTCGGCAGCCCTCGACGGCGCTCGGCAGGACCGGACGACGCCTGGCGATCACGACGAAAACCTGGAGAAGGCATGGAAAGCGAGCAAACCGCCGATCTGATACGCACGCAGCTCCGTCGCATCCGGACAGCCGGCGGCCTCAGCCAGGAGGAACTCGGCCGACGCGCGAACTACTCGGCCTCGACGATCTCGGCGGTGGAGACCGGCACCCGGCCGCTCGACAAGCCGTACGTCAAGCGAATGGACGAGGTGCTCGACACGGGCGGCCTGTTCGAGTCCCTGCTGCGGATGGCCGAACGGGACGGCCAGCCCTCGTGGTTCCGCCCCTGGCTGGAGGCCGAGCGCAACGCCACGCAGCTCCGATACTTCAACCCCACGCTCGTCCCCGGTCTGCTCCAGACCGAGAACTACGCCCGCGCCGTGCTGCGCTTCGACGACACCAAGCCCGAGGCGGAGGTCGAACGGCAGGTCGCGGCCCGCCTGGAACGGCAGGAGATCCTGGTACGCGAACACCCGCCGCAGGTGGTCGCCGTGATCGACGAGGCAGCCCTACGCCGCACCGACGCCATCATGGCCGAACAGCTCGCCCACCTGCTGCGAATGGCCGACCTCTCCCACGTCCACATCCATGTCATTCCCGCCGATACTGGCTTGCATGTCGGGCTGTCCGGCCCGCTCGCGCTAGCGAGATTGGCCGACGGTAGCTGGGTGGGACATATTGACAATCAGCTTGGTGGCTCGGTGGTCAATGGAGAGGACGGAGTAGCTACCCTTCTGACAAGGTGGGAGGGCGTTCGGGGACTCGCCCTTCCGCGCAACCTCTCGGGTGCCCTGGTGAAGGAAGTAGAGAGCCAACATGGACCTCAGTAGCGCGAACTGGAAGAAATCCACCCGAAGCAACACCGCTGGCGGCGAATGCGTCGAGGTGGCCGACAACCTGGCCGATGTGGTCGCCGTCCGCGACAGCAAGGACCCGTCCGGTCCGGTGCTCGCGTTCACCCCGCAGACCTGGCGCGCGTTCGTCGAGCACACCAAGCACCCCTGACCTCGCTTCGGTTCGCACGCGAGGTCGCCTGATGACAGAGCAGCTTCGCGTGCGACGCCCAACAGCCGAAGCCAGGAGAGGATCTTGCGAGGCATGTAGGGCCGGGACAGCCTAATGGGCATGTCGATGTCCGAAGAAGCACGGAACCCGCCCTCAGACAGGAGGCAACAGGATCGCCGCCACCAGAGACGGATCGCGTCGCTGCCGACAGGCGAGGATCGCATAGATCTTGGAAGATTTAGGCCCCCAGAGGGGCCGTCAGCTTCCAAGATCTCCCAGCTCCGGCGTCGGGCGGCTTCCCGGAGTCGCCGTTGAGCGGGGCAGGCGTGCAAGATCGAGCACGATCTTGCTCCCCCGGCAGCCAAGCCTGTCGTGAAAAGGGACCGTACGGACCGCAAGCACGTCAGGGGTTCGCCGGGGCCCGCCCGCGGAGGGATCAAGCACGACCGCCCG
>NZ_JBHUVA010000047.1:0-51106 GCF_042670805.1 Micromonospora sp. NPDC057141
GCGCCGGGCCGGGCGCGGGCGGCGGCCCCGGCGGCGCGGGCGGGGACGGCCGCACGGCGGTGGCAGGCTGGGGTCATGGAGCCGACGCCGCTGCTGATCGTGGACGCCGCCAACGTGGTGGGTTCCCGCCCCGACGGGTGGTGGCGGGACCGGGCCGGGGCCACCACCCGGCTGCGCGACGCCCTCGTCCCGCTGGCCGAGTCCGGGGTGCCGCCACAGCTCACCGGTCCTACGGAGATGGTGCTGGTGGTGGAGGGCGCGGCGCGGGGCGTCCCGGCTGTGCCGGGCGTGCGGGTGGTCGCCGCCCCGGGGTCGGGCGACGACACGATCGTCGACCTCGTCAGGGCCGCCCCGGGCCGCCGCCGGCTGGTGGTCACCGCCGACCGGGAGCTGCGCGCCCGCGTCGGCGCGCTGGGCGCAGAAGTCCACGGCCCCCGCTGGCTTCCCACCTGACCAGCCCTCCTCTCGCCTCGTCCGGATCCGGCGACGAAGGTCCCGTTGATGGGATCGGGTGACCCGAGAGCGAGACATTCGCACGGGGTTTGCGCACGTCAGTGGCGTAATCGGACAGTCGAGCAGCAACACCGACAGGGCGGATGTTCTCTCCCCACGGGGGATGGGTTGTAATGGAGATCTCCCCGCCCCCAGGAGGTCCCCGTGGCGAGCGTCGCCGAGCTGAAGGCAGCCATCGATGTCGCCCTCCAACAGATCGGTGACGGGCAGACCGCGGTGCAGGCGGCCGGTGAGAAGCTGGCCGAGGCGCAGCAGACACTGGCCGGGGCGCTGGAGGGCAGCGGGCACGAGACCGTCGAGGCGGCGCAGGCCTCACTGACCCAGGCCAGCCAGGAGCTGGAGGAGTGCCTCGCGGCGACCCTCGTCGCGGTGGAGCAGGCGCAACTCTACGTCTCGACCCTGTAAGGGCCGGGCGTGTCCATCATCGAGGACGTCGGTGCCCAGGTGCGGGCCGCCGCGGAGGAGTTCCCGCTGGCCCAGCTCGCCCTCGCCCTGGAGAAGTTCGGCCAGGCCACCGAGCGGCTGCGCTGGGTGCGGCAGGAGTCGGCCAACCCGCTGGGGGTGCCGGAGCTGTCCGCCGCCGTCGAGCACGCCGAGTCCGCCGGGCACGCGCTGCGGGTGGCCCAGGAACAGTTGTCGGCGTACCTCGCGGCCATCGGGCTGGCCCCCGACGGCGCTCCGCCGGCCCGCCCGGCCGGCGACCGGCAGGTGCACGACGCCCCGCGCGACGCGCCGCCCGCCGCCGGTGACGGTCCGCCCCCGGCCCGCGACGACAACCCGGTGCTGCGCCGCTGGTGGGCGGTGCGGGTGGCGGAGCTGACGGGCGGCCGGGAGGGCGCGCCGGACGAGCCGGACGAGCGGATCGGCGACTCCCGGGAGCTGCTGCGCCGGGTCGCCGACGGGGTCCGTGGCGGCGACCGGGACCGGCTGCACCGCGAGCTGCGCACCGCGCACGCCGACGTCGGCCTCGGCCTGGCCGCGCTCGCCCCGCCGCTGCTGCGCGAGCTGGCCGGGGAGCTGCTCGGGCACCCGCCCCGCGCCGACGACCTGCCCCGGCTGCGCCGGGAGCTGGACGGCCGGGTGCGCGACCTGCTCCCCGGGCTGCCCCCGCCGGTGCTGGAGACGCTGCTGACCCGGGTCTGCCGGATGCCCCCGCCGCCGCGCCGCAGCGGCGAGGAGCAGCCGCACGCCGCCGACACGGCGGTGAGCGCCGGCGTGGTCACCGCCGTGCTGCTGGCTCGCCTCGGCAGGGACCTGCCCCGCGACGACGGGCAGCCCGACCAGGCGGGCGGGCCCGCGCAGCAGAAGCGCCGCGAGGCCGAGCGGGACGCCTGGGACGAGGCGACGCGGCAACGCGCGGCCCGCGAGCGCTCGGCCCGGGAGCGGGCCGCGCAGGGCCTGCCTCCCGTGCCCCCCGCCCCGCCCGCCGGGGGCGCCGCCCGCCGGGGCTCCGATGGCTGACCGCCGCACCCAGCTGGTGACCCGGGTGCGGGGCATGCTCTCCGAGGCGCTGGGCGCCACCCGGCACCGGCTCGCCGACGCCGACGCCGAGCTGGCCGCCGCCCGGGACCGGCTGGCCCGCGTGCAGCGCGCCGCGGCTGCCGTACCGGCGAAGGTGGGGGCGCAGCGCGACCGGCGGCTCGCCGAGATCGACGCCCGGCACGCCGCCCGGATCGCCGAGCTGGCCCGCCGGGCCGTCGACGCCGCCCGCCGCGAGGCGCCCGGCGCGGCCAGCGCCGACTGGGCGCAGTGGACCGCGACGCCGGCCGGTCGCGGCGAGCCCCCCGGCGCCGTACGCGTCGGCACCGTGCGCATCCCCGGCGCGGAGCCGGTGCCGGCCCTGGTGCCGCTGCTCGACGCCGGGCACGTGCACCTGGCCGGCGCCGAGGCCGACGGCGGGGCGTCCGTGGTGCCGGCGCTGCTGCTGCGCAGCCTGGGGCGGGCCGACCCGGGCGCGGTGCGGCTGTTCGGCTACGACCCGGAGCACCTCGGCGGTGGGCTGGCCGGCTTCGCCCCACTGGGCACCGCCGGACTGCTCACCTTCGTCGGCCCAGGCGGGCTGGGCCGGCTGCTGGACGACCTGGTGGAGCAGATCCGCCGGATCAACGAGACCGTGCTCGCCGGGGAATACCGCTCGCTGCGGGAGCTGGCCGCCGCGACCGGCCGCCGCCCCGAGCCGTGGCGGGTGGCGGTGCTGCTCGGCGGCGACGAGCTGTCCCGACACGAGCGCGGCCAGCTCGACCGGGTGGTACGCACCGGCGGGGCATGCGGGGTGCACCTGGTGGTGCGCGGCGTGCCGGTGCCGGACGACCCGACGGTGACCCGGGTCGTGGTGGGCCCCGACGGGGCCCGGGTCGGCGGCCCGCCCGGCCTGCCGGTGGCCCTGGACCCGCCGCCCCCGGCCACGCTGGTCACCGAGACCTGCCGGCAGGTCGCCGCCCGGGTCAACGCCGGCCCCCCACCGGCCCCGTTCGCCGACCTGCTGCCGCCGCCGGAGCAGATGTGGCGGGAGGACTCCTCGACCGGGCTGACCGCGCCCATCGGCGAGGGCCCGCACGGCCGACCGGTCCTGCTCAACCTCGGCGACTACCCGCCGCACGCGCTGATCGGCGGCCCGTCCGGCACCGGCAAGACCAACCTGATCTTCGCCTGGATCGGGGCGCTGGCGTCCCGCTACTCCCCCGCCGAGCTGGAGTTCTACCTGCTCGACTTCAAGGAGGGGGTGTCCTTCGCCCGGTTCGCGCAGGGCCGGCGGGACCCGAGCTGGCTGCCGCACATGCGGCTGGTCGGGATCAACGTCAACACCGACCGGGAGTTCGGGCTGGCGCTGCTGCGGTTCCTCGCCGAGGAGCTGCGCCGGCGGGCCGACGCGGCGAAGAAGCACGAGGTGACCAAGCTCGCCGAGCTTCGGGCGGTCGACCCGGCCGGGCACTGGCCCCGCATCGTCGCCGTGGTCGACGAGTTCCAGGCGCTGCTGGCCGGCCGGGACGTGGTCGCCCGGGAGGCCGCCGACCTGCTGGAGGACCTGGCCCGCCGGGGCCGCTCCCAGGGCATCCACCTGGTGCTGGCCTCGCAGGACGTGCGCGGCATCGAGGCGCTGTGGGGGCGGCCTGCGCTGGTCGCCCAGTTCACCCTGCGCATCGCGCTGCCCAAGGCGCTGCGCATCCTCGCCGAACGCAACGACGCCGCCCAGTCCCTGCCCCGCCACCACGCGGTGGTCAACGCCGAGTCGGGCCTCGTCGAGGGCAACGAGGTGGCCCGCATCCCGTCGGCCAGCGACTGGGACGCCTGGAGCGAGCTGCAGCACCGGCTGTGGCGGATGCGCCCGGCCGACGCCCGGCCCGCCCGGCTCTTCGACGGCGACGCGATCCCCCGGCTCGCCGACGCCCCGGACTTCCGGGCGCTCACCCCGCCCGAGGGCGCCGCCGCGCCGCGCAGCCCGGTGGCCCTGCTCGGGGAGATCATCGACGTACAGTCCCGCTCGGCGGCGCTGCGGCTGCCCCGGGCCCCCGGGCGCAACCTCGCCGTGCTGGGCACCCGGGTCGACGAGGCGTGCGCCGTGCTGGACGCCGCCGCCCGGTCGCTGGCCCGCCAGCACCGCCCCGGCACCGCCCGGTTCTCCATCGCCTGCCTCGACCCCGACGCCGACCCGGCCGCCCGGGAGCTCTACGCCGACCTGGCCGACGATGCCGCCTGGTACGACGACGAGACCGTACCGGAGCTGATGGCCGAGACGGCGACGGCCCTGGACCGGCCGGGCACCCCCGCCACCCCGCACTACCTGCTGCTGTACGCGGTCGACGCGGCGGCCGGCCGGCTGGCCGCGCGGGCCGGCGGGCGGACCGGGCTGGAGCACCTGCGGCGCGTCCTGCACGACGGTCCGGAGCGGCGTACCCACGTGCTGGCCTGGTGGCGCGGCGTGGCCCGGATGCGGGTGGACCTCGGCGGGCCCGCCGCCCGCACCGACCAGATCGGCGCGTGGGTGGCCCTCGACGTGCAGGGCGGCGAGCTGGGCTCGTCGCTCTACCCGGGCAGCGGCGGCCCCGACTGGTATCCCCGGCCGTGGCGGGGGCTCTTCTTCGACCGGGCCGCGCACCGCACCGGCCAGGTCATCATCCCCTACGGACCGGCGGCATGAACGAACCGGTGACCAGCGAGACGTACGCGGCGCAGGTGCGGCGGCTGGCCGAGCTGACCGACCAGGTGCGCACCCAGCGCGCCGAGGCCCGCGCCTGGCACGACCAGCAGTGCGCCGCCGCCGAGCGGGCCGTCGCCGAAGCCACCGAGCAGCTGCGCGACGCCGAGCGGGAGGCGGCCGACGCGCGGGAGCTGGTGGAGCGGGTGGACGCCGAGGCGGCCCACCTGTGGCAGCAGCTCCGGGCCCGGCTGGGCGCGGGTGCCCGCCGGCTCGGCGACCCGCCCGGCCCCGCCCGGGACGCCTCGGGCGACCCGCTGCTGCTGCTGCACGGGGTACGCGGGCTGCTGGACCGGACCCGGCAGCCCGGCGAGCTGCCCGCCTCGGCGAACCCGCTGCTGGCGCTGTGCGGGGTGCTGGGCGCGGCGCTGATGTTCGCCCTCGGCGCGGGTGCCCGGGCGCTGGGGGCCCGCAACGGCGGCGATCTGGCGGTGGGCCTGCCGGTGCTGGCGCTGGTGGTGACCCTGCTCGGCCCGCTGGTCGGGTTGGCCCCGGCCAAGCGGCTCGCGGACCGCCGGCACACGGTGCTGTCGCCGCGGCCGGTCACGGTCGTCCTGGTGGCCGGCCTGGTCACCACCGCCGGGCTGCTGGTCCTGGCCCGCTGAGAGCCGGCCGGGGCGGTCCGCCCCGGCCGGGTTCGGCTCAGCCGCGCGAGGCCAGGTCGCCGCAGCCGGTCTCGTCGGGCAGCAGTGGCCGCAGCGCGACCGTCCAACGCTTCCCGCCGGAGGTCCACGGGGTCGCCGTGTTGGCCGTGCCGGCGGCGTCGAGCAGCTGTCGCACCGCCGCGCCGGTCACCGTCACGCAGCTCAGACCGAGGCCGTCGCCGACCGCTTCGCCGGGCAGCTCGGGGCCGGGCCAGGCTACCTCCGTCTGCTTGCCGGCCTCCCCACCGGCGGTCCACTTCTGGGCGACGGCCACGACGGCGGTCGGCTGGTACGGCTGGGTGTCCGTGTCGGACAGGCCGGTCAGCCGTTCGGCGAAGGCGCGCAGCCGGTCCCGGGCCGCCCGCTGCTCGGCGCTCAGGCCGGACTCGGGGCTGATCGCCTCGGCGAGGGCGTAGACCTCCAGTTCCTCGGTGCCGACGGGACCGCGAACGGTGAACCGGGTCGAGGCCACGTCGGTGACCAGCGGGGTGCCGAGGTCCGGGGCGGTGCCCACCCCTGCCGCGCGGGCCTGCGCGACCAGCTCCGCCACCGCCTCGGCGCCGATCTTCGCCACCTGGACGTTGGGCAGGGCCGGTCCCGGATAGATGGCGGGGACCGGCCCCTCGGCGATGACCCTGCCGTCGCCGTACACGCTGACGGCGGGCAGCCGGGTCGCCAGCAGGATCGGCGGCACGAACCCGCCCGTGTACGCCATCCGGACCACCGGCACGTCGCCGGGATATGCGGCGGCGGGCTCACCGGCGCCGGACGGGGTGTCCTGCTGGGCGCAGGCCCCGGTCAGCAGGAGCAGCGGTACGACCGCCACCCGCATGCGTCGAAGGTATGTCATGGCACTGCGACGCAGCCGGCGGCCGAGAGGTTCCCGTCAGCGCGGCGGCGGCTGTCCCTCGGCGGGGACGGCGACGGCCTCGCGCAGCAGGCGGCGGGCCAGGACGACCCGGTCGGCGTCGTCGTCGAGGCCGGGCAGGTCGCCGACCCGGCTCACCGCGCCGGTGAGCAGCGCGCGCAGCGCGGGCTCGCAGCCGGCGGGCAGGGTCAGCACCCGATCGAACAGGCGCAGCGCGACCTTGCCGTCCCCGGTCGGGTCGAGCCGCCAGCGCAGCCCCGGCCGGGGCGCGAGCCGGGTGTCGGCGGCGACGGCGGCGAGCGCGGCGGCCTGGGCCAGGGGCCGGATCGGGGCGGGCCGGGCGGCCGGCCAGGCCCGTTCCCGCAGCCGGGCGGCCACGGCTGCGGGGTCGGCGCGCAACAGCCAGTCCCGCAGCGCCTCGACGGTCTCGGTCAGCTCCGGCTCGATCGCGTCGGGGTCGGCCACGTCGGTGCCGAACGGCAGGCCGGCGCGCAGCCGGGCGTCGGCGGCGGCGAGGGCGAGCAACTCCTCGACGATGGCGTACCGGGTCAGCGCCCGGATGCCGACGGTCAGGTGCAGGGAGCTGCTCTCCTGGGCCTGGGCGCTGTGCAGCCAGCCGCGCGGCAGGTAGAGCGCGTCGCCCGGTTCGAGGACCACGTCGAGCGCGGCGGGCCCCTGGGCGGTGGCGGAGACCTCGTCGGCCCGGCCACCCCAGGGCTGGCGTTCGAGGGGGTCGGGCAGCACCGGCGGGTGGACGAGCCAGTGTTTGCGCCCGTCGACCTGGAGCACGAGGACGTCGTGGGTGTCGTAGTGGGTGGCGAAGCCCTGGCTGCCGGCCGGGGTCAGGTATGCGTTGACCTGCAACGGCTGCGCCAGGGCGGTGCCGAGGTCGCGGGCGAGGTCGATCAGGGCGGGCCAGGTGCGGTGCAGGCCCTGGAGCACCAGGGTCGCGCCGGAGGCGTACAGGTCCAGCACCCGCTCGTCGAGGACCTGGTCGCCGATCTCGGCGCCCGCGCCGCCGCCGCCGGTCCAGCGCGCCGCCGGCACGAGCTGGCCGTCCTGGGCGACGCGCAGGAACGGGGTACGCAGCCCGCGCCGGCTGAGCAGCTCGTCGGCGTCGGCGGGGCTGAGCAGGTCGGTGAAGCCGTCGGAGTTGGGCAGCTCGGCGGCGCGGGACAGCAGCGGCGCCCGGCCCCAGTGGGCGGCGGCGAACTTGCCCGGTTCCACGGCGACGCAGCGCGCGAGGGCGCGGGTGGCTTCGGGCGGAACCGCCGGGCGACCGTGGCCACCCGGCGGGTCGGTGATCGTCATCGCGAGGCGTCAGCCGGCGCTGCCGTCGGCGCCGCCGTCCTGCTTACCCGGAGTCGCGCCACCGTCGGCCGGGCCCTCCGCGCCACCGTCGGCGCCGCCGTCCTGCTTACCCGGAGTCGCGCCACCGTCGGCCGGGCCCTCGGCCCCGCCGTCCGCCCCGCCGTCCTGCTGACCGGGCGTGGCCCCGCCGTCGGCCGGGCCCTCCGGGCCGCCGCCGCTGGTCGTCTGGATGTCGTCGTCGTTGAGTGCCATGCGGTGCTCCCTCGCCAGGTTCCCGCCCCGCCGCGCGACGGGGGTACGTCGTGCGACGGGTGGTACCCCCGGCACGATCCTCTCTAACCACACCGTAGACGGCGGGTCCCGCCGGCACGTCCGGTTCGCCCGGTGTGCCGGCGGGACGCGGGCGGTCAGCCGTTGCGGCAGACGGTGCCGTTGAAGGTGAAGCTGGCGGGCGACGGGTTGGACCCGGTGTGGGTGCCCTGGAAGCCGAAGCTCACCGTGCCGCCGACGGGCACCGCGCCGTTGTAGCTCGCGTTACGGGCGTTGACCTGGGTGCCGGACTGGGTGACGGTGGCGTTCCAGGCGTTGGTGACCTGCTGACCGGCGGTGAAGTAGAAGCCGAAGGTCCAGGCGTTGACGGCGTCGGGGCCGTCGTTGCGGATCCGGATCTCGGCGGTGAAGCCGTTGCCCCAGGAGTTCGGCACGTAGGTGACCGTGCAGCCGTTGGTCGGGGCGGGCGTGGTGGGTGCCGGGGTGGTGGGTGCCGGGGTGGTCGGGGCGGGCGTGGTCGGGGTGGGGGTGGTGGTGCCGCTGCCGAGGGCGTCGGCCACCGCCTGGTACGCGGGCTTCGGCGCGTAGTTCTCGTCCCAGATCAACGCGGCGCCCTCCCCCGGGAAGGTTCCCGGAATCCAGGAGTACTTGTCGGTGATGCCCCAGACCGTCACGCCTGCGCATCGGGCCACGGCGAGGCAGATGTTGACGACCTTCTTGTAGTCGGCGGCCTGCGTGGCCAGCTTGGTGGCGTTCGCCGGGGTGGACATCCGGATGTCCAGCTCGGTGATCCGCACGTCGACGCCGAGGTCGGCGAAGCGCTGGAGGTTGGCCTGCATGTCGCCGGGAACCTGCCCGATGATCAGGTGCGCCTGGAAGCCGACGCAGTCGATCGGCACACCCCGCGCCTTGAAGTCCCTCACCAGGTTGTAGATCGCGGTGCTCTTGGCGTTGATCCCGTCGGTGCTGTAGTCGTTGATGCACAGCTTCGCGCCCGGGTCGGCGGCGCGGGCGGCGTGGAACGCCTCCTCGATCCAGCTGTTGCCGATGCGCTGCTGGAGGATGCTGTCCCGGCGCCCGCCGGAGCCGCCGTCGGCGAACGCCTCGTTGACCACGTCCCAGGCGAAGACCTTGCCCTTGAAGTGACCGGCCACCCCGGCGATGTGGTTCTTCATCGCGGCGAGCAGGTCGGAGCCGGAGAGGTTCGCCGTCCAGCCGGGCATCTGGTTGTGCCAGACCAGGGTGTGGCCGTACACCTTCTTGTCGCTGCTCGCGGCGTAGTTGACGACCGCGTCGCCCTGGCCGAAGGAGAACTGGTTCCGGTTGGGTTCGGTGGCGTCCCACTTCATCGCGTTCTCGGCGACGACGAGGTTGAACTCGGCATCGCCGATCTGCTTGTACGGGCTCTCGGAGAGCCGGTTGGGGTCCAGGGCGAAGCCGATGTCGCGGCCCTTGGCGTCGGCGAGGCTCCTCAGGCTGGCGGCGGCCTCGGCGGTGCCGGGCTGGGCGACGGTGATGCCCACGGCGAGCGTGCTCGCGGCGGCGAGCAGGCCGGCCAACAGGCCCGACCGGGTGCGCCGACGGGTGAGGTGGTGGATGCGCATGCGTTCCCTGTCCTTCGGATGGGTCGCCAACCACGGCGACGACGAGACGATGGGAGCGCTCTCGACATCCTGGCAGCATCGACAACGATCGTCAACCGACCTCCACTCCTCACGCCCCACCCCCACCCCCATTCCGCGATCCTGCACTTCGGGCCCCATGCCGTTCGTTCCCGAATAATAGGAAGCGCGTCTCTAATGGCGGGACGAGGGTTAGTCTCGGGCCGTGGCCGACTCCCGCCGGTGGGTCATGCTCGGCATCGGCACCGCCGCGCAGACCGCGGGCACCCTCTACCTGTACGGGCTGCCGTTCCTGCTGCCCGCGCTACGCCGCGCCACCGGCCTGCCGCTGTGGGAGCTGGGCCTGCTGGTGGCCTGCCCCAGCCTTGGCATGGTGCTCGCCCTCATCGGCTGGGGCGTCGTGGCCGACCGTCGCGGCGAGCGCCTCGTCATCGGCCTGGGCCTGACGGTCGGGGCGGCATTCCTGGCCGGCGCCGCCCTCGCCGCAGGGCCGGCCCTGTTCGGGCTGCTGGCCCTCGCCGGGGCCGCCGGCTCGGCCGTGTACGCCGCCAGCGGCCGGGTGGTGACCGGGTGGTTCGCGCCCGGCGAGCGGGGCCTGGCGATGGGCATCCGGCAGACGTCGCAGCCGCTGGGCGTGGCGGCGGCCTCGGCGGTCCTGCCGGTGCTGGCCGACTCCGGCGGCCCCCGGCTGGCGTTGCTGGTCGCCGCCGCGGTCTCCGCGCTGACCGGGATCGTGGCCGCCCTGCTGCTGGTCGACGCGCCGAGGCCCGGCACCGGCTCGCCCGACTCGCCCACCTCACCCGCCACGCCCGGCGTGCCCGACGCCGGCACCGGCGCGGCGCGCGCACGGTCGCCGTACCGGTCGCCGACGCTGTGGCGGGTGCACGGGGCGAGCGCCCTGCTGGTCGTGGCGCAGTTCGCCGTCGGCGCGTACGCCCTGGACTATCTCGTCACCGAACGCGGCTGGCCGGTGCGTACGGCCGGGCCGTTGATCGCGGGGGCGCAGCTCGTCGCGGCGGCGGCGCGGGTGCTCGCCGGCCACTGGTCCGACCGGTCCGCCCAGCGGCTCCGGCCACTGCGGGTCGTCGCCGCCGGCACGGCCGCCGCCCTGGGGGCGCTGGCGCTCGCCGAGGCCCTGCACGCCCCGCCGGCGGCCCCACTGCTGCTGGTCGCCCTCGTCGCCACGGTGAGCTGGCACGGCGTCGCGTACGCGGCGGTCGCGGACGTGGCCCCCGCGAGCTGGGCGGGACGGGCCACCAGCACCCAGACCGTGGTGCAGAACGTGGCCGCGACGGCCACCCCGCCCCTGTTCGGGCTGGCCGTCGCGGGGCTGGGCTTCGGGCCGGGGTTCGCCGTCGCCGCCCTGTTCCCGCTCGCCGCCGTAGCGGTGCTGCACGGCCTCACCGTCGGCGCCCACCTGTCCACCCGCCCACCCGACGCGGACGCCCTCGCCGGGCCCGAGGCGGCCGGCCGGCCGACCGCTGTCGGGATCGGCCGGCCGGCGTCCGGGCGTCAGGGAATGAGCTGAGCCAGGTCCCGGGGCATGGTGGAGCGGACGTCCTCCCACTCCCCCTGGGTGACGTGCCGACGCAGGGTGTCCAGCACCACCTGGACCACGCGCTCCGGGCCGCCCTCGACGTCGTACGGGAAGCCCTGGCGGGCCTCGTAGAGGAAGTCGTCCCGGTTCAGCTTGATCGGCACGTTCGACGGCTGCCAACCGTCGAAGTAGATGCCCCGCAGCAGCACCGGCAACTGCGCAGCGAACTCCGCGCTCTCCTGCACCGGCAGCCGGTCGCGCAGCAGGTGCAGCACCGTGCGCAGGGCCGCGTACGACTGGTTGCGCTGCTCCTTCGGCCAGCCGTACGCCGCCTCGATGTCCTTCAGGATCAGGTTGGTCTTGTCCAGCGAGCTCTCGAACGCCGAGATCAACTGCTCAGCCATCTGCCCACCCCCGTAGGTCGGTCACGTCCATTCCGGTGGCCTTCACCGTCGGTCGTCCTCGCGGCGCGGCGGCCCGGCCGGGCCCCGCCACTGCCGGGTGGGGCTGACCCGGCCGGGCCGCACCACTGCGCGGCGGGGGCCACCGGGTGACCCGACCACGTGCAGCACGCGGCCACGCCGCCGAACCGCCGTGTCCCGAACCGTCATCCCGCGCACCCCCAGCCAGCTCGGGTGGCCCGCCACGGGCCACACACACGGCCCACCCTGCGCCCCGCCCGGGTGAGGCCGCCTCACCCCGTGGGGGTGAGACCGCGCCCCCACCGAGGAAGGCCGGGCACGATGTCGGCGACGTGGCGGCATCAGAGCCCTCGGGACACCGCCACGTCGCCGACACGGCGTGGATCAGGAGGGCGTCCGCCGGGGCACGGCCGGGCAGCTCGCAGGGCGCGGGCGACAGGTCACCCGCCGGAGCCCTCCGCAGCGCCGTCGGGGGTGAAGGCGCCGCCACCCGGACCGGCGTCCAGGTAGACATGCTGGTGACCCTGACCGGTGTCGATGTTGACCTGATCAAGCTGGGTGGCCGCGACCGACCAGGCGGCCACCGCCTGCGCCGCCTGTCGTTTCGCCAGCTCCGTCAGGGCGCCCCGCTGGGTCGGCGGCCCGGTGACAGCGAGGAGATACGACTCGACAGCCAGGGACGCCTGCTCCACAGCGCCGTGCAGCCCCGCGCGCGCCACGTTGGTGGCGGTGGTGCCCGACGGCGGGTTGGCGAACGGCTCCGCTGCCCGGAGCAGGGTCTGTCGCCACTGGCGGGCCTGCTCGGGGCCCGGCTGCCCACTGTCCGACGGAGCCGCCCGGATGGCGCCGAGAATGGGAGAGATCTCGTCACGGAGGCGTCGGGCCGTCGTCGTCAGCTCGGCCACCTGCTGGGTGTCACGCTCCACCTCGGCCTTGCGCATGTCCGCCACAGCCGATTCGACGCCGTCCGGTCGGCTGGCCGTGTAGCCGGTGGCGCCGCCCACGAGAACAGCCGCGAGCCCGATCGCCGCCACGATGACGGCCAGGCGCGCCTTACGGCGGCGGCTCGGGTCGGGCGCCGCGAGCAGGTAGGAGGGCTTGCCGGTACGGCGCGACACGACTTCTCCTCTGGCCGACGAAAGTTCGGTCGAAGCCTAGCTTTCTCCGCTGGTATTAGTCGATAGTCCGCTGCGCGACGTGGTGGCAGTCCCGGGACCCTAGGGGAACCCGGCCAGGAAGATCAGGGATCCGCCCGGGGCCGCCCACCGTCCACCGGCGACCCCCGGTCCCTACGCTGTACGGCGTGACACTCATCGCGACCGAGTCGCTGACCAAGACGTACGGGGGTGGGGTCACGGCGTTGGCCGACCTGACCGTCGCGGTCGAACCGGGCATCATCGGGCTGGTCGGCGCGAACGGCGCCGGCAAGTCCACCCTGATCAAGATCCTGCTCGGCCTCCTCGCCCCGACCAGCGGCCGGGCCCGGGTGCTCGGCCTCGACCCGACCACCGACTCCGCCCGGGTCCGCGCCCGGGTCGGCTACATGCCCGAGCACGACGCCCTGCCACCGGACCTCTCCGCCGCGGAGCTGGTCACCCACCTCGGCCGGATCAGCGGCCTGCCGCGCACGGTCGCCCGGGAGCGGGCCTCCGAGGCGCTGCGGCACGTCGGACTCTACGAGGAGCGCTACCGCCCGGTCGGCGGCTACTCCACCGGCATGAAGCAGCGGGTCAAACTCGCCCAGGCCCTCGTGCACGACCCCGACCTGCTGCTGCTCGACGAGCCGACCAACGGCCTCGACCCGGCCGGCCGGGACGCGATGCTGGCGCTGGTGCACCGCATCGGCACCGAGTTCGGCATCTCCGTGCTGGTCTGCTCGCACCTGCTGGGCGAGGTGGAACGGATCTGCGACACCCTCGTCGCCATCGACGGTGGGCGGCTGCTGCGCGCCGACCACATCTCCGCCATGACCTCCGCCACCGACGTGCTCGCCGTCGAGGTCAGCGAGGGCACGGAGGAGTTGGCCGCCCGGCTGGCCGCGCTCGGCCTGCCGGTGCGCCGGGACGGCCGGCTGCTGCTCGTCGAGCTCGTCGACGACGCCACCTACGACCTGATCCTCGGCGCGGTCGCCGAACTGGACCTGCCGCTGCACCGGCTGGACCAGCGCCGGCACCGGGTGGCCGAACTCTTCGCCACGAGGGAGCCCAGCCATGCCTGAGCCGACCGGCGTCATCCACGACATCGGCTACCAGCGTTACACCGGCCCCCGGCTGGGTCGCCGGGCCGTCTTCGGCGCGCTCTACCTGCACGGCCTGCGGACCGCGTTCGGGCTGGGGCGCAGCGCGAAGGCCAAGATCTTCCCCTGGCTGGTGGTCGGCATCGTCACGGCGGTCGCCGCCGCCCTCACCGCCGTCCGCGCCCAGATCGGCGAGGCGGTGATGACGTACGCCCAGTTCGCCGACAACATGAGCTGGCTGGTCATCTTCTTCGTCGCGGTGGCCGCGCCCGAGCTGGTCTCCCGTGACCTGCACAGCGGGGTGCTGCCGCTCTACTTCTCCCGGCCGCTGCCGCGCGCGGACTACCCGCTGGCCAAGCTGCTGGCGCTGGCGACCGCGCTGTGGTTGCTGCTCGGCGGGCCGCAGTTCGTGATGTTCCTGGGTGCCGCATTCACGAGCGACGGCATGCGGGGCGTCTGGGACGAACTGCTCGACCTGCTGCCGAGCCTGCTCTACGCCGGGCTGTGGGCGGCGGTCTTCGCCTCGGTCGGGCTGCTGATCGCCTCCCTCAGCGGCAAGCGGGCGTTCGCGGCCGGTGGGATCGTGGCCGTGTTCCTGATGACCACGCCGATCGTCGGCACCCTGTCGATCATGCCTTCGCAGACGGTCAACGAGCTGGCCTTCCTCGCCTCACCGTCGACGCTGGTGGGTGGCGTGGGCACCTGGGCGCTCGGTGACCTGCTGACGTCCGAGGGCCAGAGTGGAGTCCCGATCGGCGGCTTCGGTCCCGTCTACGCGGTCGCCGCCGCGCTGCTCGTGGCCGGCTGCGTCGCCCTGCTGCTGCGTCGATACCGGAAGGTGGCCGCGCGATGACCACGATCAGCGCCGACCAGACGGCGGGGGCACCCGCCGCCGTCACCAGCACCCTCGACCTCGCGGGCGTCTCCCGCTGGTACGGCAACGTGGTGGCCGTCAACGACGTCAGCATGAGCCTCGGCTCCGGGGTCACCGGGTTGCTCGGCCCCAACGGCGCGGGCAAGACGACCCTGCTGCACATGATGGCGGGCTTCCTGGCCCCATCGCGCGGGGTGGTGACCCTGGACGGCCGGCCCACCTGGCGCAACCCCGAGGCCTACCGCCGGCTCGGCCTGGTCAGCGAGCGGGAGGCGGTGCACACCTTCCTCACCGCGTACGAGTTCGTGCTGACCAGCGCGAAGCTGCACCGGCTGGCGGACCCGACGGCGGCGGCCCGCCGGGCGATCGCCCAGGTGGAGCTGGAGGGCGCGCAGGACCGCCGGATCGGCACGTACTCCAAGGGCATGCGGCAGCGGGCCCGGGTGGCCGCCGCGCTGGTGCACGAGCCACAGGTGCTGCTGCTCGACGAGCCGTTCAACGGGATGGACCCGCGGCAGCGGCTGCACATGATGGAGCTGCTGCACCGCCTCGGCGACGCCGGCCGCACCATTCTGTTCAGCTCGCACATCCTGGAGGAGGTCGAGCAGGTCTCCGGCACGGTCCAGGTCATGGTCGCCGGCCGGCTGGCCGCCTCCGGTGACTTCCGCACCATCCGCCGGCTGATGACCAACCGGCCGCACGTGTTCACCGTGCGCTCCACCGACGACCGGGCGCTCGCCGTGGCGCTGATGGCCGAGGCGTCGGTGGCGGGCGTCGAGCTGGGCCGCGCCGGATTGACGGTGCGCGCCGGCGACTACGGCGCGTTCACCCGCGTGCTGCCGAAGATCGCGCTGCGGGAGGGCGTCCGGGTGCGCCAACTGGTACCCGAGGACGAGTCCCTGGAGAGCGTCTTCTCCTACCTGGTGGAGGCCTGAACCCCATGTCTACCGTTTCCTGGCTCACCCTGCGCGGGCTGTTCGGGCGTCGCCGCTTCCTCCTGCTGCTGCCGCTGCCCGTGGTGCTGATCCTCCTGGCGGTGCTCTCCCGGTCGCTCGGGGTCACCCCGCGCGACTGGGGCCCACCGGTGCTGGTCGGTCTCGGCCTGGCCGTCGTGCTCCCGGTCGTCGCCCTGATCGTCGGCACCGGCGTGCTCGGTGCCGAGATCGACGACGGCACGGTCGTGCACATCCTGACCAAGCCGCTGCCCCGCTGGCAGATCGTGCTGCCCAAGCTGGCGGTGGCCACCGGCGTCACCGCGGTCACCGTCGCCGTGCCGCTCTACGCCGCCGGCCTGCTGGCCGACTCCGTACGCCTCGGACTGGCCCTCGCCGCCGCGTCGGCGGTCGGCGCGCTGGCGTACTCGGCGCTGTTCCTGGCGCTCAGCCTGCTCACCCGCCGGCCGGTGCTGCTCGGCCTGGTCTACGTGCTGATCTGGGAGGGGTTGCTCGGCAGCGTCGTGAGCGGCACACGGGTGCTCTCCATCCAGCAGTACGTGATCACCCTCGCCGACCGGATCGCCCCCACGGAGCTGTTGCTGGGTGACGTGTCGGTGCCGGTGGCGGCGGTGATGAGCGCGCTCATCAGCGTGGGCTTCACCGTGCTGGCCATCGACCGGCTCCGCTCGTTCAGCGTGGCCGGCGAGACGAGCTGACCCCGCCCGGTCAGGGGTAGCCGCGCCGGTTGCGGGGGCGGACTCCGGGGTGGGGCCGGCGGGCGTGGGTCGCGGCGGCCAGGTCGAGCAGGCGGCGGAGCCGATAGGACAGCACCCGCCCCTGGTCGAGGGTGAGCATCAGCTCGCCGGGCTCGGCCCCGCCCACGGCGACCACGAGCACCGGCCCCGCGCCGGGGACGAGCGTCTGCGCCAGCGCCACGTCGGCGGTGGGTTCGGCGGGCAGGGCTTCGATGGCCGGGCCTTCGGCGGCCGGACCGTCGGCGGTCAGCGGGCCGGCGGGCGGGGCCGGCGAGCGCGGCGTCAGCGGGAGCCGCGCCGAGCGGTGCCGTCGCCGCAGCGTGCAGCCGTCCCGGTCGCACCAGCGGGGATGGGCGTCGCCGGGCGGGTCGGCCAACCCGCCGGTCGGGTACCACCGTGGGACTATTAGGCCGTGGCAGACGACCTGGCAGCAGCGGTTCGGGCCTACGAAGAGGCGCGGGCAGCAATGACCGATGCACAGGCCGAGGCCGACCGGATTGTCGCCGAGGCCAGGGGCGAGATCGCCACGGCGCGGTCCCGCCTCGCAGGAGCCATCGTCGAGGCAGCCCGCAACGGCATGCGCCAAGTCGACATCGTCCGGGCCACCGGCTACACCCGCGAGCGGGTCAGGCAGATCCTCCGGGCCGGCGGCGTCGAAGCGGGCTGACCCGCTCAGGGCTCCCTACCCGGTTGCCCTTGAACGCGCGCCGGAACCACGGCGGCAAGCCGGGGCCGGGCGAATCTTGAGGGGCGCGCGTCCAGACCTCCTCGTACGCCTGCGCGGGCAGGTCGCCGGGGTAGACGTTGCGCTTGTCGGTGTCCGGCCGCAGGTCCTCGTGGAGCGCGGAGACCCGCGTCGGGTGCCCGGTCAGCAGGCTGAACGCCTTGACGTTGAAGGTGAACCCGGCCGGGTGCGCTCTTCTGCGGGGTGCCCGCCGTCTGCGGATACCACCCGGAGTCGAGCAGGGTCCGGTCGGTCCAGGACGCGGTGCCCACCTTGTTCTCACCCATGGGTGGAGTTCACCGCGTCCACTACCGACCGACAGCCGGGGCGGGCCGCCTCAGCCGGCCCGCCGCTCCCGGTTCTGCTTGCAGGTGACGCAGGCGGTGGCGGAGGGGAATATCTCCAGCCGCTCCACCGGGATCGGCACCGTGCAGCCCTCGCAGAAGCCGTACGTGCCCTCGTCGAGCCGGCTCAGTGCGCGCTCGAACTGCGCCCGGCGGTCGAGAATCGTCCGCAGTAGCGACTGCGCGGTGTCCCGCTCGGCCGTCTTGGTGCCGCTGTCGGCCTGGTCGTCGCCGGCGGTGTCGCCGACCTCCACCAGGCGCAGCACCTGGCTCTGCAGCACCGCCTGCTCGTACTCGGCGGAGAGCTCGTCGTAGCGGACCCGCAGGGACGCCCGGATCTGGTCGGTGTCCGCCTGCGATCGGCCGGTGGCTACCGTGTCGTGGACGAGCATCGCTGCCTGCCTTTCCTGGCCTGGTGCGCCGGGGTGGTGCCCGGCCCGGTCGCGGTGTGACGCGGTGGAGATCACTCGCGCTCTGTGAGCCGGGCGATTACCCTCGGTTCGGCCGCGCCAAACCACCGAGTTCTGGAATCTCCGGCCCGCGTCCCTGGGGGGCACCCCGAGGCCGTACGGCCCGGTGTCACCGGGCGGCGTCCGGCTCCACGAGAGCGGGGTGACGGGGGTCGTCGACGCGGACCACCACGTCGGCGAAGCTGGCCGGGGCGACCTCCGCGGCGTATCGGGCGAAGGCCGGCAGGGTCCAACGCAGCGCGGGAACGGTGCGTCGGGCCAGGGCTGCCGGGGAGAGCTCCAGGTGCACGGCGAGGTCGACGGGGAGCCCGCCGCCGAGCAGGAGCGCCCCGCTGACCAGGACGACGCCGTGGGGCGGCAGCGTGACGTAGCCGGCCCGGCTGGCCCGGTCGGTGCGCCGGTCCCAGAGGGCGGGGAGGATCCGGCCCGAGCCGCCGTGCCCCGCCGGGTCGAGGACCTCGCGGCGCAGGCCGGGCTCGTCGACCCAACCCTCGTAGTAGGCGTCGGGGTTGGTCCGGCCGAACTCCAGCCGCACGGAGGCCGGGCGGAGGAAGTCCTCGGCCCGCACGTGCAGCACCGGGCGGCCGAGGGCGCGCAGCGGGTCGACCAGCGCGCCGGCCAGTGCGTCGGGGGCAGCCGCCGGGGCACCGTCCACCGCGACGCGGAGCCGGCCGGGTGCGTCGGCGGCGACGAGCCGCTCGGTCAGCTCGGTGACGAGCCGCTCGGGGGAGATGGGTCGTACGCGCATCCGCCCATCGTGCCCGGTCGCGGTCAGCCGCTGCGGTCGATGGTCACCCGGGCGTCGTCGGCGAGCCGGTAGCCGACGCCGTAGACGGTGGTGACCAGCGGCACGTCCACGCCGACCTTGCCGCGCAGCCGACGCACGTGCACGTCGACGGTGCGGACCCCGGCGTGTTCGTAGCCCCAGACGGCGTTGAGCAGTTGCAGCCGGGTGAACACCCGCCGGGGGTGGGCGACCAGGTGCAGCAGGAGGTCGAACTCCAGCCGGGTCAGGGGCAGCGGCTCGTTGTCGCGCAGCACCGACCGGGACGATGCCAGGATGTGCAGCGCCGGGATGGTCGGGGCCAGAGGGCGGGGCGGCGTGCGCCCGGCGGGAACCTGGTCGGGCCGCCGCTCGGGGGCGGGACCGGCGGTGACGACCCCCTCACCCCGCTCCAGCATCTCCCGGGCCGCGTCGAGCAGGCGGCGGGCCGCCGGGGTCAGGGTCTCCTCGGCCACCAGCGGGATGCTGAGGGTCACGGTGAGCACGGGCGTGGTGCCGTTGACGGGACGGCGCTGGCCGCCGGGGGGCCGACCGGGGACCGCGGGTTGGGACGTATGCCATCCGGCGCGCGGCGATGCGGGGCTGACCGACATGGTCCTCCTTGGCTGGTCCGGGTATCTCCCCACGGCCCGGGACGCCGCTGCATCGATGCTTCCCGGCACCCACCTGACGGTCAAGGGGCGGCTACGTTGCATGAATGTGACAATTGACGAACACATCGGAGCCGGATGCTCGCTCTGCGTACGAGGCCTGATGATTACAGCAGAGTCACCATGATCGTGGGAGACGGGGGGGGTACCCGTGTGACCCACCCCGGCCCGGTCGGGGCTGTGGGGCGCCCGGCCAGGCGGCGCGCGCGTCCGACACGCGGACGCGGCGCACCCCGAAACCGGGATGCGCCGCGTCGCGGCCGGCTCAGCGGTGCGGGTCGACGCTGACCCGCGCCTCGTCGGCGAGCCGGTAGCCGACGCCGTAGACGGTGGTCACCACCGGGGTGCCCGCGCCGAGTTTCGCCCGCAGCCGGCGCACGTGCACGTCGACGGTGCGGGCCACGGCATGCTCGTAGCCCCAGACGTTGCCGAGCAGTTGGAGGCGGGTGAAGACGCGGCGGGGGTGCGTCGCCAGGAAGTGCAGCAGGTCGAATTCGATGCGGGTCAGCGGGATCTCCCGCGTGCCCTGCCGCACCATCCGGGAGGCCGCCAGGATGCGTACCTCGTAGGGATCCTCGGGGGGCGGCGGGGCCGCGGCGAGGACCCGGGGCACGACCGGACGCGACTCCGCCGGGGCTGCCTCGACCGGGCGGGGCCGGCGCAGCGAGGCGCCCCACGGCTCCGCCGCCGCCCGGTCGTGCTGCTCCGGCGGACCGGCCAGCAGCGTGCCCTCCCCCGATTCGGCCAACTCCCCCAGCAACTCGATGAGGCGGGCGAGGCGGGGCGTCAGCTGTCCGGGGGCGAGCTCGACGGTGACGGTCAGTGTCGGTCCGGAGCGGGAGTGTCCCGGCAACGGGACCCGCTCGGCCCGGCCCGCCGGCGCCCGGTCGGGGCGGCACTGGGGGGCCCGCTCGGCCCGGCCCGCCGAGTGCGGACGCGTGGGGATGGCGACGACGGACATGGTGCCTCCTGGGGATGACGGTGCCGACCGCCGCGTCCGGTGAGGCGCGATGGTCAGTGGTGCGCCCGACCGGCGGTCACCGGCGGCGCGACGGACGGGGAACGGAGCGGGGGCGTGGGGCCGAGCGTGGGCAGTCCGGCGATGCGCCAGGCGGCGAAGCCGCCGACGACGTCGGTGGCGCGGTGCAGGCCGATGTCCTGGAGCGCGGCGGCGGCGAGCGAGGAGGTGTAGCCCTCCTGGCAGAGCACCACCACGGGCACCTCGTAGCCGACGGCCTGGGGCAGCCGGGCCGTGCAGCGGGGGTCGAAGCGCCACTCGAGCACGTTGCGCTCGATCGCCAGGGCACCGGGCACCGTGCCGTGCGCGGCCCGCTGCGCGGCCGGCCGGATGTCGACCAGCAGCGCACCCTCGCGGTACGCCATGTGCGCCTGCTCGGGGTCGAGCCGCCTCAGCCGGGACCGCGCCTCGGCGAGGATCTCGTCGATGCCCCGGGAGCCGGGGGGCGGCACGGAAACGGGACAGCCCTGGGCGCGGGCAGGGTCGTGCGGCATTCTCGGGTCCTTCCAGGGGCGCCGGGCGGATGCCCGTCCGGTCGAAGTCGGTGTCGTCGGAGTCGTCGGAGTCGTCGTCAAGGGTGTCACCACGCGACGCCGGCCTCGGCGACCTCGGCCGCCCGCAGCAGCCCGCCGACGAGCCGGTAGCGGGTCATCCGGGTCAACCCGGGCCGGTAGACGTGCACGCTGACCGCCGGCTGGTCGTCGCGGTTGGTGACCACGTGCACGTGGCGGGCGCCGGAGGAACCGCCGTGGTCGTGCAGGTCGGTGCCCTGGCCGGGAAGCCAGCTCAGCGCCCAGACCTCGTGGTCGGCGGCGACCGCGAGGCGGGCGTACCACCGCTGCTCGGGGTCGAAGCGGAGCGGGACCGGCCAGCCGGCCTGGTCGGCGGCGTACCGGGCGGCGACGGCGAGCAGGTCGACCTCGGGGCGACGGCTGGCTACCATGCGGAACCTCACGGGATCGGGCGGAGCGTGCCCCGACAGCATAGAAGGCAAACCCTATAGATTTAGTAGGTAATACCATATGCTGGGAGGCTGGTGGAGCTGGCATCCGCCTCAGCGGCACACCGGTGGCTCCACCTGGTAGCCCGGCACCGACGGCCAGCGCACGGTCAACAGCACCGACTCGCGCTCGGCGTACCAGGAGTGGTCCACGCCCCGGCCCCACACCACGTAGTCACCCGGCTCGGCGAGCAGCACCGTACGGTCCGGCAGCTCGACCCGGAACCGGCCGCCGCTGACCAGCACCAGCAGCGCGGTACGCCGTTCACCGGTGGCCCACCGCGACCGAGTCTCCCCCGCCGCGTGCACGCCCCACTTCACCTCCACGTCACCACTGCGCCGCAGATCGCCGACCGGCATGAAGTGGCCCAGCAGCCAGCCGCCCTCCCGTGGGCCGTCCACGTCCGCCTTGCCCACGTACACCCTGTCGTCGCCCATCGCCCCTCCCCCGTCGGCCCGGCAAGCTACCAGGCGGCGCACCGGCCCTGCTCGCGGCACGCTGACCGCGCGCCGCCGGCCGTCGGGGTATACAGGGGCGGTGGATGATCCCCTACCCGAACAGATGCGCACGGCCGGCACCGCCCTGCTCGGCACGCTGGACGAATCGGCACGCGCCCGCGCGACGCACCGGTTCGACGACGACGCGGCCCGGCGGTGGCTGGAGTACCGTCCCCGGCCCCGCCCCGGGGTCTGTCTGGCCGACCTCGACCGGGCGGGCCGCAAGGCCGCGCACCGGCTGCTGGCCACGGCCCTGAGCCCCGCGGCGTACGCGCAGGCGATGGCCGTCGTCGCGCTGGAGGAGGTGCTCGACCGGGCCGAAGGCTGGCGGCGCGGGCGGCACAGCGGCGACTACTGGGTGGCGGTCTTCGGCGACCCGGCCCGCGACGACCGGTGGGCCTGGCGGTTCGAGGGGCATCACCTGTCGGTGAGCATGACCGTGGTCGACGACCAGGTCTCTCCCGCCCCCGTCTTCCTCGGCGCGAACCCGGCCGCCGTCCGGCACGCCGGGCATCCGGTGTCCCGGCCACTCGGGGTCGAGGAGGACCTGGGCCGGGCCCTCCTCGACGCCATGGGGCCGGCGGGACGGGCGGCGGCGGTCGTCGCCGACGAGGCTCCCGCCGACATCATCAGCGCCACCCGCCCGCGGGTCGCCGGGCAGATCGCGCCGCTGGGGGTGCCGGCCGACCGGCTCGGCCCCACCGGCCGGGCCATGCTGGACCAACTCGTCGCCGTGTACCTGGACCGGCTGCCGCCGGAGCTGGCCACCCGGGAGGCCCGCCGGCTCACCGGCGGGGCGGTGCACTTCGCCTGGGCCGGTCCGACCGGGCCCGGGCAGCGTCACTACTACCGGGTGCAGGGAGACGACCTGCTGATCGAGTACGACAACACCGCCGACGACGGCAACCACGCCCACACCGTGCTGCGCCGCCCGGCCAGCGACTTCGGCACGGACGTGCTCGCCGCCCACCACGCCGAGGCGCACGGCTGACCGGACCCGACCCCCGGGTCGCGGGCCCCCGGGTGCGGGCTGCGGGCTGCGAAGGCGGGTAGCTGCGGCGGTCGCGGGTGGGCACATCAGTTGGGCCCTAGGGAGCTGCCCCGTTGGTGCGCCCGCAGGGCCCGGTACCCCGGTAGCACGAACGGGGCAGCTCCCTAGGAGCGCGAAGGCGAGGCCGGTCGCAGGCCGACCGGGCCAATTCAGACGGGCCGGACCGCCTCGATCAGGAATCGCCGGGCGTGGGCCACGAACAGCCCGTCGGCCTCGATCCGGTCGTGCAGGCGGGCGAGCTGGGGCCGGTACCGCTCGACGGTGAACCCGGGCACCGTCCAGACCACCTTGCGCAGGAAGTAGACCACCGCCGCGACGTCGTGGAAGACGGTACGCAGGGTCGCCTCGCGCAGGTCGAGCACCGTCAGCCCGGCCGCCTCGGCGGCGGCGACCGCCTGGTCGGGGAGCTGCCGCCGGGGCGGGGGCAGCGGGCCCAGCATCGCCTCGCTCAGCTCCCGGACGGTGCCGCCGCGGATCTGCTGGGACAGGAACGTCCCGCCGGGGCGCAACACCCGCACGACCTCGTCCCAGTGGGTGCGCACGGGGTGGCGGCTCACCACGAGGTCCAGCGCGGCGTCGCCTACTGGCAGGTCGCCGCCCTCGGCGACCTGGAGTACCGTCGCGCCGACCACGCGCAGGTTGCGTCGGGCCACCTCGACGTTGGGCGGCCAGGCCTCGGTGGCCAGCAGGACCCGGGGCGGGCGGGGGACCTCGGCGAGGACCTCCCCGCCGCCGGTGTCGACGTCCAGCGCCGCGTCGGCCCGGGCCATCCGGTCGGCCACGAGGCGGGCGTAGCCCCACGGCGGCCGTTCCTCGCTGGCCCGCCCGTGCAGCCAGGAGAAGTCCCAGCCCCGCACGGGCACGGACGCGCCCTCGGCGACCAGCTCCTCGAATTCCCGCTCCCCGCCCATCCGGGAAGCCTCGCCGCCGCCAGGCCGCCTGGACAACCGATTTTCAGACGCGGGGCCGGACGATCTCCACCGTGGAGCCCGCCACCGGGCCCAGCGCGTCGAGGGTGCCCGGCTCGGCTCGGCCGGCCTCGAACTGGCGCATCAGGCGGGCGCCGAGCCCCACGCCGGCCCCGCCCAGCCCGAGCGCGACCAGCTCGGCGGCGAGCATGACGCCGGTCGCGCCACGCTGCGGCGAGTCCGCCCGGATCAGACAGGTCAGCAGGAACAACGCGGCCATCGCCGCGTTGACCAGATTGAAGGTTATCTTGGTGCGGCGGGTCCGGTCGCCCGCGGCGTCCCACAGGTCGACCATCCCGGCCACGGTGGACAGCGCTGCGGCCACCAGGGCGGCGACCGAGGTCCAGTAGCCGACCTCGCCGAGGAAGGCGGGACCGCCGACGACGTCGGCCAGGTCGAAGACGGTGGCGCTGACGAAGAGCCCGAACGGGAACGTCACCAGCATCGGTTGGATGGGATGCCCGTGCACCCGCAGTCGGCTCTCCATCATGCCCTCCCCTGGTCGCTTCAGCTCACCAGTCCAGGGTGCTACCCGCCGGTCGCCGCAGGAAAACGGACGGCCGTCGGATCGCCGACAGGCTGGTGGCCGAACGGCCCCGGAGCTAACTCTCCCGGGGGCGGGCGACTGTGGCCACCAGCCGTTCGGCGACCTCGCGCAGCGGGATGGCCAGCGACGTCGCCGCGCTGCGCAGCACCTCCAGGGCCTCCGGGGCGGGACAGCCGCGCTGGGTCATGATGACGCCGATCGCTTGCCCGACCACCCCTTCGCCGAGCAGGGCGGCGTCCCGCTCGGTGGCCTCGGCGGCCCGCCGCTCCCGGCCCCGGACGGCGGCGAGCAGCAGCCCGGCGTGCTCGGCGAGGAGCATCGCGGTGAGCTGGTGGCGGGTGGTCAGCGCGTCCGGCGTCGAGGCGTACAGGTTGATCGCGCCGATGACCTGATCGTCGACGTCGACCGGTGCGGAGATGACGCCGCGCACCCCCGACTGGCGGGCCCGGGCCGTCCAGACCGGCCAGCGCGACTCCCGCCCGAGGTCCTCAGCGAGGATCATCTCGCGGCGGTGGATGGCGCTCATCGCCGGCGTGTCGGGGCCGTCGCTCAGGTCGTCCAGGCCCGCGAGGGCCGGGTCGGAGGCGGCCACCCCGGCCGGCTCGCCAGCCCGCAGCGCCGTGAAGCCGCACCAGGCGACCCCGGCGACGGCCGCCTGGGCGATCCCGACCAACTGGACCAACGCCGCGTCGAAGTCCGTCACCTCGATCAGGCCGGCGGTGAGTTCCCGCAGCATCGCCGCCGTCTCCAGCACGCCCAGGGTCTCGGTGCCGCCGACCTGCGTCTCCAGGTTCACCGAGCCACTGCCCCCGCCGGGAAGGCCGGCCACCGGCGCCCCGTACCGCCCCTGCGCTGTCTCATCGTCTGCGCTCTCCCGATTCACTCGACGCGTGCTAGTACCCCCGGCAAGCCGGGTCGAAACGGCCGAAAAGTCGCACCTCAGCGCGGGGCGGCGCTGAGCCGACGCCCCACCGAGGCGATGAGCCGGTCCAGCTCCGAACCGAACGGGTTGTCGTGGACGAGGTACGTCCACGTCGCGGAGGGCCGCACCAGCGTCGAGGTGTCCGGCTCCCAGTCCTCGTCGAACTCGGTCTCGGTGAACGTGGCGATGGTGCGGGCCTCGATCTCCGGGACCAGCGCGTTGAACGCCGGCACGGCTGCCCGGTGGAACTCGTCGAGCGGGTCGAGCCGGCCCAGGGCGCGCAGGTGTACGCCCTCGCGCACCTCGGACAGCTCGGCGAGGTGCTCGGCCCACAGCCGGTCGAGATGGTAGAGGGCGATCGACCGGGCCGCCCGGGCGAGCAGGTCCTCGTCCATCTCCTCGGCCTTCTCCGGCACCCGCTCCAGCAGCATCAACGCGGCGATGTCGCTGGTCAGCAGCCGCTCCCGCCGCTCGGCGAGGGCCTTGCGCTGCTGCTCGATCACCACGCTGTAGCGCCAGGTGTTGCGGTGGATCTCGTGGTTGACACCCTCGGCGACCCGCTGGGCGTGCTCCACCGCGTAGTCGACCTGCGGGTCGGTGACCAGGCCGTCGGCGTTCATCCGGGGCGAGGCCGGGACCGCGTCGCCGGCGTGCCGGACCACCAGGTCGTCCTCCAGGCTGACGAAGAACACCGAGCCGCCCGGGTCGCCCTGCCGCCCGGCCCGGCCGCGCAGCTGGTCGTCGACGCGGCGGCTGTCGTGCCGGCCGCTGCCGATGACGTAGAGGCCGCCCAGCTCGGCGACCCGCTCCGCGTCGGCCGAGTCGCTGCCGCCGAGCCGGATGTCGACACCCCGGCCGGCCATCTGGGTGGAGACGGTGACCGCGCCGTACGCGCCGGCCTCGGCGATGATCGCCGCCTCGTCGTCGTCGTTCTTGGCGTTGAGCACCACGCAGGGCACCCCGGCCGCCTCCAGGCCGACGGCGAGCTGCTCGGACTCCTTGACGTCGAGGGTGCCGACCAGCACCGGGCGGCCGGCGTCGTGGCAGCGCCTGATCTCGTCGACCAGCGCCTCGTCCTTCTCTGCCCGGGTGGCGTAGATCCGGTCCGGCTCGTCCTGACGCACGCAGGGGGTGTTCGGCGGGATCACCGCCACCTCCAGGCCGAAGAACTCGCGCAGCTGGTCGCCGACCAGCACCGCCGTGGCGGTCATGCCGCACACCTTCGGGTAGAGCGCGATGTACGCCTGCACGGCGATGGTGCCCAGCACCTCGCCCTCGGCGGTGGCGTCGAGGCCCTCCTTCGCCTCGACGGCCGCCTGGAGACCGTCGGGCCAGCGGCGGCGCTGGGCCACCCGGCCGCGCATCTCATCGATCAGCTCCACCGAGCCGTCCCGCACGATGTAGTCGACGTCGCGGTGCAGCAGGGCGTGCGCGTGCAGGGCCACGTTGACGGCGGAGAGCTGCCCGACGTGCTCGGTGTCGTACAGGTCGATGCCGCCGAGCTTGGCCTCCACGGCGGCCAGGCCGGCGGAGGTGAAGGCGACGCTGCGGCCGTCCTCGGCGGCGGTGTAGTGCTTGCCCTTGCGCAGGCCGCGCACCAGCGCCGCGGCGGCGTGCACCGGGTCCTGCTCGCCGCCGACCGCACCCGCGAGGACCATCGGCACCCGGGCTTCGTCGATGAGGATGGAGTCGGCCTCGTCGACGATCGCCGTGCGCAGCGCCGGCTGCACCCGGTCGTCGAGGTCGGTGACGAGCTGGTCGCGCAGGTAGTCGAAGCCGGCCTCGCTGACCGAGACGTACGTGACGTCGCAGTCGTACGCCTCGCGCCGCTCCTGCGGGGTGGAGGCCTCGTTGACCCAGCCGACGCTCAGCCCGAGCAGGGCGTAGACCGGCTCCATCCAGCGGGCGTCGCGGCGGGCCAGGTAGTCGTTGACGGTGAGCACGTGCACCGGCCCGTTGCCGAGCCGGACGTGCCCGTACGCGGCGATCGCGGCGGTCAGGGTCTTGCCCTCGCCGGTGGCCATCTCGGCGACCTTGCCGGAGAGCAGGGCCATCGCGCCGAGCAGCTGCACGTCGTACGGCCGCTGGTCCAGCCCGCGCCGGGCGGCCTCGCGGCCGATCGCGCAGATCTCCCCGTAGCCGGTGGCGGAGCCGGCGGCCTCGGTGAGCTCGGCGTCGGTCAGCGCCGACAGCTCCTCCTCGCGGGCCTCGATGGCCGGCAGCAGCTTCTCCAGCGGGCCCAGGTCGACCGTGGTGCCGGGGCGCTGGAGGAACCGACGGAACCTGCTCTTGAACCGTTGCGACACACCCATGAGCCGCAACGGTACGCGACCCGGGCCCGATCGTGCGGCCCGGTCAGCCGGTCAGCGCCACCTGAAGTTCGTGTCGGCGGCGTTGCGGCAGGTCGGACCAGCGCAGGGGCCTGATCGAAGGGCACCACCGCCGACACGAGATGGGTGCGTTCGACCCGCCCCGACCAGTCCCACCCGGCACGAACGCATCGACAATCCCTTTCGCCAGGCTTTCACTTTTCCCGGGGCGCACACTCCCCGGTGGGGCGCGCAATCAAACGTTCACGCGCCGGGAACCGGCAGGGGCGCGGCCCGTGATCAAGCTGTTAGCGACAATCCGGTTAGCGCGCGGGCGGAATCGGGAAATCTCCGTGCCGCGTTTTCCGCCACGATCTGGGGGTGTGTCAGTGCGGGATACAGATGCGAGTGTCTCACCGGTGGTGGAGGCATGGGCGACATATCGGACCACCTCGGCGGCCGAGTGGACGCCGCGGCGGCTGCTGCGCGCCAAGGGCGACAGCCGGGTCAGTGTGGTGCTGCCGGCGCGCAACGAGGAGGCGACCGTTGGCGCGATCGTGGCGACCATCCGCGAGCACCTCATGGACCGGCTGGCCCTGGTCGACGAGCTGATCGTGGTCGACTCCCGGTCGACCGACCGGACCGCGCAGGTGGCGCGCGCCGCCGGGGCACAGGTGGTCGGCCAGGACGAGATGACCCGGGGGCTGCCCCGGCTGACCGGCAAGGGCGACGCCCTGTGGGCCGGGCTGGCGGCGGCCGAGGGCGACGTGGTCGCGTTCGTCGACGCCGACCTGCACGAGTTCCGGCCGCACTTCGTCACCGGCCTGATCGGGCCGCTGCTGACCGACCCGTCGGTCGACTTCGTCAAGGGCTTCTACCACCGGCCGCTGGTGGGGACGGCCAGTGTGGAGGCCGACGGCGGCGGCCGGGTCACCGAACTGATGGCCCGCCCCCTGCTCAACCTGTTCTGGCCGGAGCTGGCCGGCTTCGTCCAGCCCCTCGCCGGCGAGTACGCGGGCCGCCGCGACGTGCTGGAACGGGTGCCGTTCGTCTCCGGTTACGGGGTGGAGACCGCGATGCTGATCGACCTGCTCGACCTGGTCGGCCTGGACGCGCTGGCCCAGGTGGACCTGGGCGAGCGCCGGCACCGCCACCAGGACACCGCGGCGCTGGGCCGGATGTCGGCGCAGATCATGCTGACCGCCTGGTCGCGGTTGCAGCGGCGGGGCTGGGCCAATCCCGGCACCGTGCCGGCCGCCATGCTGACCCAGTTCCGGCGGGGCGGCTCCGACGCGCTGCCGAACCTCGACCGGGAGATCGTCGTCAACGACGTCTCGGTCGAGGAGCGCCCGCCCCTGGCGGAGCTGCGGCACCGGGTGCCACGGCGCCGGGTCCCGGCGTGAGGAGACGTTCGTCGGTGTGACCCGACGGCCCCGCCGAGGGAAGGAATCCCGCATGAGCCTCACCGTCCTGATGAACGCCGGCCCGTGGCTGTCCGTACCGCCGCCCGGCTACGGCGGGATCGAGAACGTGATCGCCACCCTCGTGCCGGAACTGCGCAGGCTGGGCGTGCGAGTGGTCCTCGCCTCCGTGGACAGCAGCACCCTGCCCGTGGACGAGAAGATCGCCGTGTTCGGCGACGGCCAGTTCCACGCCCTGCAACGGCCGTACAACCAGGTCTGTGGCATCTCCCAGGCGCACCTTGGCGGCGTGGTGCGCGCGCTGCACGCCCGCGACGACATCGACCTGGTGCACGACCACGTGGAGGCCGTGGGCCTGGCCACCCTCGCGGCGATGGGCCCGGACGCCCCGCCGGTGCTGCACACCCTGCACTGGGACCTGGCCAAGCATCCCGACCTGTACGGCAACCTCGACGGCGGCGACCGGATCCGGGTCAACGGCGTGTCCGCCGCGCAGCTGGCCCGCGCCCCCCGGGCGCTGCGGGAGCACTCCGTCGGCCACGTGCACCTGTCCACCCCGCACGCGGTCGACGCCGACCGGCGACCCCGGCCCGGCAAGGGCGACTACCTGATCATCCTGGGCCGGATCAACCCGGGCAAGGGCCAGGACGTCGGCGCCCGGCTGGCGCGGCGGGTCGGCGTGCCGCTGGTGCTCGCGGGACCGGTCGGGCCGTACCACCGGCCGCAGGACCTGGCCGCGGCGGGCGACGAGGCCCGGCAGAACCCGGACGTGCGGTTCTTCTACGACGACGTGGCCCCGCACGTCGACGGCGACCTGGTCCGCTGGGTCGGCACGGTCGCCGGTCAGGAACGCGACGACCTGCTGGCCGGGGCCCGCGCGTCGCTGTTCCCGCTGCGCTGGGAGGAGCCCGGCGGTACAGCCGTCGTCGAGTCCCTGGCGCTGGGCACCCCGGTCGTGGCGACGGCCCGGGGCTGCCTACCGGAGCTGATCGAGCACGGCCGCACCGGGCTGCTCACCGACGACGAGGACGAGCTGGCCGACCTGCTGCTGGCCGCGAGCGTGCTGGACGGCGACGAGTGTCGGCGGGAGGCCGCGACCCGGTTCACCCCGGCGGCGATGGCGCAGCGGTACGTCGAGCTGTACGAGACGGTTCGCCAAACCGCGGCCCGCCCCCCTGCAACCCGCCTGACAGTGTGCAAGAAGGGGCACCTCGTTAACGCTTTCGGCATAGCAGGGGCCCCTGTTGACACCACCGCCGCCTGATTCGCGTTTGCGCTGGGCGGCGGCGGGAACCCGCGGCCCGGCCGGGTCCTCCACCCGGCGGTGATGACGACGAGGTCGCGGTGAGGGGGTCGCGGTGACCGGTCCGCTGGCCCACGCGCGGGCCCGACGCAACCCGGCCGACGGCCGGGCCCCGGTGCGGCGCGCCGCGGCCACCGTCGGCGTGGTCTTCCTCCTGGTCGGGGCGCTCGGCTTCGTCCCGGGGATCACCAGCGACTTCGGCGACCTGCGCTTCGCCGGGCACGGCTCCGGGGCGGAGCTGCTCGGGGCGTTCCAGGTCTCGGTGCTGCACAACGCCGTACATCTGATCTTCGGGTTTGCCGGCCTGGTGCTGTCGCGCACGTGGTCCGGGGCGCGGACGTTCCTGATCGGCGGCGGGGCGTTCTACCTCGTGCTGTGGCTCTACGGCCTGGTCGTCGACCACGCCAGCAGCGCCAACTTCATCCCCGTCAACAACGCCGACGACTGGCTGCACCTCGTCCTCGGCGCCGGCATGATCGCGCTGGGCGTGCTCACCACGCGTGACCGCCGGCACCGCTGAGGCACTCCTCGTCCCGTTTCACGCGGCGACCCGCCGGACCTGCGGACCGAGGGTGGCCGGGGCCTGCTGCTGGTCCGGGAGCTGACCCAGCGCTGGGGCAGCGCGCCGGCCGTCGACGGCAAGGTGCTCTGGGCGGTGCTGCCCGCCACCTGACCCGCCACCTGACCCGCCACCGACCCGCTGCCCCCGAATTGACCGAAATTACCGCTCTCGCCTGGTTACATAGAGAGAAGGGCGGGTAGGCACGCCTGTCCCTTTCTGTCGCCATGACGGGGTGAGAAGCATGCCCAAGCGGGTAACCACGGAGCCTGCCCGAGACCAGGGGCCCGCGATCCTCGCGCCGGCCCGTTTCGGCGGCTTTCCCGGCCCGGTCCGCCCGGCCCTGCCCGGGGCCAAGCTGCTCAAGTTGATCGGCACCACCGACGCCAAGCAGATCGGCCTGCTCTACCTGGTCACCTCGTTCGTCTTCTTCCTCATCGGCGGGGTGCTGGCCCTGCTGCTGCGGGCCGAGCTGGCCAGGCCGCAGATGCAGTTCCTCTCCCCGGAGCAGTACAACCAGGCGTTCACCATGCACGGCACGATCATGCTGCTGCTGTTCGCGACGCCGCTGGTGTTCGCGTTCGGCAACTACATCGTCCCGTTGCAGATCGGCGCGCCGGACGTGGCGTTCCCCCGGCTCAACGCCTTCGCGTACTGGCTCTACCTGTTCGGCGGGACCCTGGTCGTGGGCGGCTACGCCACCCCGGGCGGCGCCGCCGACTTCGGCTGGACCGCGTACACGCCGTTGAGCCGGATGGAGCACTCCCCCGGCGTCGGCGGGAACATGTGGATCGTCGGCCTGGCCATCTCCGGCCTCGGCACCATCCTCGGCGCGGTCAACCTGATCACCACCATCCTGACCCTGCGCGCCCCCGGCATGACCATGTTCCGGATGCCGATCTTCACCTGGAACATGCTGCTCACCAGCGTCCTGGTGCTCCTGGTCTTCCCGCTGCTGGCCGCCGCGCTGTTCGCCCTGGCCGCGGACCGGCTGCTCGGCGCGCACGTCTTCGACCCCGCCACCGGCGGGACGCTGTTGTGGCAGCACCTGTTCTGGTTCTTCGGCCATCCCGAGGTCTACATCGTGGCGTTGCCGTTCTTCGGCATCATCACCGAGATCATCCCGGTCTTCTCCCGCAAGCCGATCTTCGGCTACACCGGCCTGGTGCTGGCCACCGTCGCGATCACCGTGCTGTCGGTGAGCGTCTGGGCGCACCACATGTTCGCCACCGGTCAGGTGCTGCTGCCGTTCTTCAGCATCCTCAGCTACCTGATCGCGGTGCCCACCGGCGTGAAGTTCTTCAACTGGATCGGCACCATGTGGAAGGGACAGATCACCTTCGAGACGCCGATGCTGTTCGCCGTCGGCTTCCTGGTCACCTTCCTGCTCGGCGGGCTCACCGGGGTCCTGCTGGCCAGCCCGCCGGTCGACTTCCACGTCACCGACTCGTACTTCGTGGTGGCGCACTTCCACTACGTGCTCTTCGGCACCATCGTCTTCGCCGCGTTCGGCGGGGTCTACTTCTGGTTCCCGAAGATGACCGGACGGCTGCTCGACGAGCGGCTGGGCAAGCTGCACTTCTGGACGATGTTCGTCGGCTTCCACGCCACGTTCCTCGTGCAGCACTGGCTCGGCGACGAGGGCATGCCCCGCCGGTACGCCGACTACCTGCCCGGCGACGGCTTCACCACGCTCAACATGATCTCCACCGTCGGGTCGTTCGTGCTCGGCGCGTCCACGTTGTTCTTCGTCTACAACGTGTGGAAGTCCTGGCGGTACGGGGCGATGGTGTCGGTGGACGACCCGTGGGGCTTCGGCAACTCCCTGGAGTGGGCGACGACCTGCCCGCCCCCGCTGCGCAACTTCGACCGGATGCCCCGGATCCGCTCCGAGCGCCCCGCCTTCGACGCCAAATACGGCCACCTCGTCGCCGACCTGGGCCGGGACCTGCCGCAGCGCGCCACGAAGCCGCCGCAGAGCTTCGCCTCGGAGCTGCACCACGAGCGGCACGCGCCCGAGTCGCCAGCGGCCGAGGGCGCGCACGGTGCCCGGGAGGCCGTCGAGTACCACCCGGCGCCGCAGTCGGGCGCGCGGCCGGTGGACGTGCCAGAGCCGGAGGACGTCCGCCGGCCCAGCTTCGACGAGTCCGACGCCCCGGAGCCGGGCGGGCCGGACGCGGGGCGGCGGGCGCCGCAGGAGAACGAGCGGTGGCGCCACCCGCACAGCCGCGGCGACTCGACGGAGCACTGACAGCGCCCGGCTTGCACCTCAGCCGCGCTTCGTCGCCGGTTCCGTCTCGGCGGGGCCGTTCTGCCACGGCGGCGGGACTGCGTCGGCCAGCATCGCCTGCCGCAGCCAGGTCAGTGCCCGCGACAGCAGCCGGGAGACGTGCATCTGGGAGATGCCGAACCGGGCGGCGATCTCGGCCTGGGTCTGGTTGCCGTAGAAGCGCATGGCCAGGATCCGCCGTTCCCGCCAGGGCAGCCGGTGCAGCAGCCCGCTGACGGTCACCCGGTCGTCGACCGACTCCAGCGCGTTGTCGCTCTCGCCGACCAGGTCGCCGAACTCGGCGGAACTCTCCCCGCCGACGGGCGCGTTGAGCGAGGCCGGGCTGTAGCCGGCCGCCGACTCCAGGGCCGCGAGGATCTCCGCCTGCGGGGTCTCCAGCCGCTCGGCCAGCTCGGCCACGGTGGGGGCCCGGGACAGCTCGCTGGTCAACGCGGCGGTGGCCTGGCCCACCTCGAGGATCAGGTCGCGCAGCCGACGGGGCACGTGCACGCCCCAGGTCCGGTCCCGGAAGTGGCGCTTGATCTCCCCGACGATCGTGATCGCCGCGTACGCGGTGAACGAGCCCCGCTCCGGGTCGTACCGGTCGACCGCGTTGACCAGCCCGAGGCGGGCCACCTGTTCCAGGTCCTCCAGCGGCTCGCCCCGTCCCCGGTAGCGGCGGGCGAGCCGGCCGGCGAACGGCAGCGCGAAGCGCACCAGGTCGTCGCGGGCCTCCTGTCGCCGTTCGGGGGGCAGGCCCTCGATCCGCGCCGCGTACGCCAGCGCCGCCGCGTCGAGGTCCTCCAGCCCTCGGTCGGTGGGCGGTGGTGCTGTGGTCGTGCTGGGCTGTCCGAACATCCGCGCCTCCCTCAGGAAGGTCCCCCGCCCGGGTCGGGAAACCGGACGTGCGCGTGGTCGAGCCACGCACCGGGCCGGAAGTGGGTCACATGACGGGATTCGTCGAGGATCGGCGACCGTGGGCTGCGCAGCCTTGCCCGGCCGCCGCAGCCAGCGGTGTTCCCGCTCCGTAGGTACTCAATCACGCCGGCGCGGGTTCGCGAGGATGTTTCGGCCGGCTGGTGCGACCGACTGCGGCGCACCGCTCAGGCCGGGTGCGGCGCACGGCGGCGGACCGGTCAGCAGACCACCAGGCCCTGCCGGGCGCCGCCGGTCCGGAACGCCTCGACGGCGGTCGCGGCGGGCAGCGGCGGCGGGGCCGGCAGGTCGTACGGCTGGGCGCGGAGCACCTCGGTGGCGCGGCGGGTGGGCACCGTCGCGACCGGGTAGCCCCGGGCGGCCGTACGGTCCAGGGCCCGCCGCCGGCGGCCGAACGCGGCCACGGCCAGCCACTGCGGCAGGCCCGCGAGGGCCGGTGAGCGCATCCCCGGCGACTCCGGGAGCACGTCCACGGAGCTGAACGGCTCGCTGCCGGCCAGCCACCACTCGGCGGCGTCGACGCTGCGCCGGGTGGCGTTCTCGCACCAGTACGGCACCAGGCCCGCCCGCACCACCTGCCACGGGTCGAGCAGCCGCCCGCACTCCACGACGAGGCGGTCGCCCGTCTTGCCGGCCCGCCGCAGCCATCCCCGGTACAGGTCGGCGACGGCGGCGCTGAGCGCCTCGGGCCGGGGGAAGAGCACCCGGTGCACCTGGTGCCCGCGCCGGCCGGCCCACTCCCGGACGGCGAGTTCGAAACCGGGCTCCACGCCGTGTTCGGCGTAGCCCTGCGGGCAGGGGGCCTCCGGTGGCTGCCAGTGGGCCCCGTCGCCGCCGGCGGAACGGAGCACCTGGCGCAGGGCGTGCGAGTCCGGATGGAAGTCCACCGGGTCGAGGCCGCTGGCCGGGGAGCCGGCCTGGAAGCTGTGCCCGTGCCCGGCGTCGTACACCGGCCAGGTGCGGGCGTCGCGCAGCAGCAGCACCGGGGCGTCGGGCGCGAGGCGGTCGGCCAGGAACCGGGCGTACGCCGCCGGCAGCGACTGCCAGCGCGCCGTGAGGGAGATGGTCGCCCCGGACAGCGGGCCCCGGCTGGCCGGGCAGTGCACCTGGCGCACGTGCACGTCCGGGTTGCCCGCGAGCAGCCGGGCGGCGAGGGCGGCACCGTGGTCGAGGGCGGCACCGGGTCGGTCGACCGCGCCCCCGGTCCAGTGCACCGTCGTCTCGAACGCGGCGGGCAGCCAGGGCACCCCGAGGGCGACCGCCAGGTGCACGGCCGCGCCGTGCGCCGAGCCGAGCACCACGCCCGGATAGCTCCGGCGCGGGTACTGGTCGACGATCCACCGGGCGACCCGGGCGGCATCGACCTCGGCCGCCTGGCCGGGGGTGAGCGCGACCCGCTCGGCCGCCCGCACCGCCGCGACCCGGCGCACCGGTTCGGGCGCGCCCGTGAAGCGGGACGGCGCGCCGGGGTTTCTCAGGTCGGCGCAGTCCTCCCCGCGCAGGGCCCGCACCGCGGCGGCGAGCATGGTCCGTCCCGTGCTGTCCGCCGCCATCACCCGGTCGCCGGCCAGTCCCGCCCCGTCCGCCGTGAGGTCCGGGCGCACCGTGTGCGCCGGTCCCGACCCGCCTCGTTCGCTCACCACGCGGCCCGGCTTCCCGTCCCGATGGGGTCTAAACGGGGCATCCGCCACCGGACGTGCCCGCTGGGCGGGTCGTCCGCACCCCGACCGCGTGTCGGACGCAGGGGGCGGTGTCCCCTGCGTCCGACACGCGGCCCCGAACCCCGCTGGACCGGCTAGACCAGGTCCTCCGCCTCGACGGCGACCTGGTTGTCGAGCATCCGCTCGCGGACCCGCCGGGCCGCGTCGCCGCCGGCGAAGAGGCCGCGCAGGTCCGCCAGGGCCGGTTCCGGGGGGCGCAGCGCGACGGTCGGATCGACCACGGCCTCCAGCACGCTCGGCCGGTCCGCCGCGAGGGCCTCGTCCCACGCCGCGCCGACCAGGTCCGGCCGGTCCACCCGGACGCCGTGCAGGCCGAGCAGGCGGGCCCATCCGGCGTACGGGACGTCGGGGCGCCGGTCGGCCACCCCGGCGGGCGGGCGGCCGTCGCCCACGCCCGAGTTGTCGCGGTCGTTGAGCACCAGCACGACCAGCCGGGGGTCGGACCACTCCCGCCAGTGGTGGGCCACGGTGATCAGCTCGGCCAGCCCGTTGAGCTGCATCGCGCCGTCGCCGGCGAGGGCCAGCACCGGCCGGTCGGGGCGGGCGAGTTTCGCCGCCACCGCGTACGGCAGGGCGCAGCCGGTCGAGCCGAGGGTCCCACAGAGGTGGGCGGTGACGCCGGGCGGCAGCTCCAGGTGCCGGGCGTACCAGTAGACGATCGAGCCGACGTCGACGGCGACGGCCGCCTCGCGGGGCAGCCGGGCGGAGAGTTCGTGCAGCACGAGCTGCGGGTTCACCGGCTGCGCGGGTTCGGCGGCGCGGGCCACGGCCGCCTGCCGCCACCGGTCCACCGACGCCTGCACCGTCTCCCGCCACGCCCGCCGGGGCCGGTCCGGTACGCGGGCCAGCAGGGCCCGCAGCGTCTCGGTGGCGTCGCCGACCAGCGGCACGTCCACCGGGTAACGGTTGCCGATCCGGCGGCCGTCGATGTCGATCTGGACGGTGCGGACCTGGCCGGGCAGCGGGTAGTAGTCGGTCCACGGGTCGTTGGTGCCGACCAGCAGCAGGGTGTCGCAGCCGCCCATCAGCTGGGCTGCGGCGGTGGTGCCCACCTCGCCGAGCACCCCGGTGTGGAAGGCCAGCCGCTCGTCGAGCACCGGCTTGCCGAGCAGGCTGGCGGCCACCCCGGCGCCGAGCCGGTCGGCCAGCGCCACGATCTCGGCGGCCGCGCCGTGACCGCCCTGCCCGACGAGGATCGCCACCCGGTCGCCGACGCCGAGCAGCGACGCGGCGGCGGCCAGGTCGGCGTCGTGCGGCAGCACCCGCGCCAGGGGCTCCCCCGGCGTCGCCGACATCACCCCGGCGAACTGCGGGACCAGGTCGGGCACCGGGGCCACCTGCACCTCGCGGGGCAGCACCACACAGGTGGGGCTGCGGGTCGCGGCGGCGGTGCGGAACGCCTGGTCCAACACGGCGGGCACCTGCCCGGGTGTGCGCCCGTAGCGGACGAACTGGTTGCAGACGTCGCCGAAGAGGCGGCTCAGGCCGATCTCCTCGTGGGCGCCGCCGAGCGGGCCGCCGATGTCCTCGCCGACGATCGCCACCACCGGTTTGCTGTCCAGCTTGGCGTCGTACAGGCCGTTGAGCAGGTGCACCGCGCTGGGGCCCTGGGTGGCCAGGCAGACCCCGATCTCGCCGGTGAACTTGGCGTGCCCGCTGGCCATGAACGAGGCCGTCTCCTCGTGCCGGGCGGGGACGAACTCCGGGTCCCCGCCCGCGCGGTCCAGGGCGGCGACGACCGGGGCGACGGCGGCGCCCGGACATCCGAAGGCGCGCGGCACCCGCCAGGCCCGCAGCCGCTCCACCACCAGGTCGGCGACCGTACGCTCAGCCATCTGACCGGCCGGGGGTGGCGGCGTCGACGTAGCGCAGCACCGCGCCCACCCCGTCGGTCAGCTCGGGCGCCTCGTCGGGGGCCAGCACGGTCAGCTCCGCATCGGTGCCGACGAGCGCCCGGACCAGGGCCGCGTCGGCGCGTACCCGCTGGGGGTCGGCCACCGACACGGCGGTGAGCTGGCCCGGGTCGGTGGCGATGTCGGTCGGTTCGGGGCCGATCCACAGCTGCGCCGTCGACGACGGGTCGTCCACGATCAGCATCGTGTCGACCTGGTTGCGGCGCAGCGCCGACACGACGGCGTCGAGGCCCGCCCCGACGTCGGTCTGCACGCCGAAGCGGTCCAGCGTGGCGGTGACCCGCTGGTCGGCCACCTCGGCGATGGTCTGCACGGTGATGTCGTCCATCAACGCCTGGTCCGCCCCGGCGTGCCGCGACCCGGCGTCCGTGCGCACCAGCACGTCCTGCCAGCGCTCCGGCAGCTGGGCGGCGATCATGCCGGTGGCCCGCACGTCACCGGCGACCACCACCACCTCCGCGCCGACCTTCTCGGCCAGTTCCACGGTGGCCGCCGCCGCGTCACCGGCGTTGTGGTGCCAGGCCTCCACGGCGGCCCGCTGGTAGCGCGACTGCGACCAGCCGCCCGAGTTGACGCGGCGCAGCAGGAAGTCCTCCCGGCCGGTGACGTGGGCGCGGCGGGGCACCCCGCCGGCGCTGACGGCCACGGCGTCGGCGCCGCTACGGTCGGCCAGCACCCGCACCCAGGCGACCTGTTCGCCGCGCTGGGCGAGCAGCGGCATGGTGTGCGGCAGCTCCGTCACGGCCGCCAGGTCCCGCAGCGGCGGCGCGGTCAGGTATTCGGTGAGCACCGCCCGGCCCCGGGTGGCGAACACGGCGATGCCGTAGTCGCCCGGCATCGGGTCGTGACCGCGGACGACCCGTTCGACGGCGTCCACGGTCGGCGCGTCGGCGCCCTGCTCCAGCAGTCGCCCCCTGAGGGCCCGCCAGCGCAGGTCCAGCGCGGGGCGGGCGTCGTGGGTGTCCCGGGAGGCGTCCAGGTAGACCGAGCACCACGGCCCGGGACGGTCGTAGAGCGGGCGCAGGAAGGACAGCTGCATGCTCGACCCCTTTCCGACTCGGCCCCCCGCTTACCCGCGCCGGTCGCCTTGTCACCTGACCCGGCGGCCCTGCTCCTGCCGGCGGCCCCGCCTCTCCGCCGGACTCGCCACGGACGTGACTCGCGTTCATTCATGTCGTTCGGCGGCATCTCCCGATACGATCGGTGTAGGAAATCGGACTCTCCGTGGTGAACGACTCTCGGTGGTGGACAATGGACAGCGACCTCGACTATCGGCGGATCGCTCGCCCGACGCAGCGGATCGTCACCGGCCGCGTCGTCCGGTTGCTCGACGGCTACCCGCGTGAGCTGAAGATCGGCCAGCCCGTGCTCGTCGCCGTGGTGACAGCCGCCAGCGTGATGGGGCTGCTGCTGTTGGCGTTCCGCTCGCTGCTGTCCAGCGGCGGTGGCGGTGCCCGGCGCACCTGGAAGGAGCTGCGCAAGGGGCCGGAGTTCCTGGTCACCCCGCTGCGATTGCGCGACTCCAACGAGCAGCTGTGCGAGGTGGAGCTGCACGGTCACCTGCCGCAGAGCGCGCTGCACCCGGCCGACTGGGTGCAGATCACGCTGAAGCCACAGGATCCCGACCTGCCGCCCCGGGTCGAGCAGATCGTCAACCTCACCACCGGGCAACTGCTGCGCCCCCGCCACGCCACCGTGTGGACCCACCTCGGGCCGCCACTGCTGCTCCAGGCGGTGCTGGGCGCGCTGCTGGTCCTTGTGGTCGGCGCGGTCGTCCTGCTCACCTGAGGCTCTGCGGCAGCCGGCACGAAGCGCCGGCGCCGGTCAGCCGACCGGGGTGAGGGGGCGGTCGGTTTCGGGCGCGGTGCGCAGCATGCCCCGCCTCGCGGCCCAGCGCTCGAAGACCAGGGTGGCGAACGGCGGCACGGAACAGGCCAGCGCCACGAGGGTCGGCCACGTCCGCCACCGGTGCAGCCGGGCCACGACCAGCACCAGCACGCCGTACGCGACGAAGAGGCCGCCGTGGATCGGGCCGAAGATCTGCACGCCGATCTCGTTGCCCGGCGGCCCGTACTTGACGGCCATGCCGACCAGCAGCGCCAGCCAGGAGCACGCCTCGGCGATCGCCGCCGCGACGAACAACTTCGTGATCTTCTCGCGCATCGCCACTCCCCCACCGGTTGCCGGCCATGCTAGCCAGCCCGCCCGTGCCCCAGCGGGGCGGGAGGCCGAGGCGACGGGGATCACGCGGGCCGCAGGTGGGTACGTAGCAGGACCTTCGGGTCTTCCCCCGGGCCGCCGAGGCGTGCGAGGTTGGGGGAACCAACGGTGACAGGGCGGTGACCATGGGCGAGGAAGTCGGGGCGCGCACCTTCAGTCGGGAGGACCGGGCCCGCTACCGGGAGAAGGTGCACCGGTGCCTGGACGTCTTCGCCGAGATGCTCCGGGAGTCCCGGTTCGACGTCGAGCGGCCGATGACCGGGCTGGAGATCGAGCTGAACCTCGTCGACGAGGAGTCCATGCCGGCGATGCGCAACGCCGACGTGCTCGCCGCCATCGCCGACCCCAGCTTCCAGACCGAGCTGGGGCAGTTCAACGTGGAGATCAACGTCGCGCCGCGCCGGCTGGCCGGCGCGGGCACCGCCGCGTTCGAGGAACATGTGCGGGCCAGCCTCAACGCCGCCGAGACCAAGGCCCGGGGCGTCGGCGCGCACATGGTCATGATCGGCATCCTGCCGACGCTGCGCCCTGAGCACCTGACCGCCGAGACGCTGTCGGCCAACCCGCGCTACCAACTGCTCAACGAGCAGATCTTCGCCGCGCGGGGCGAGGACCTGCGGATCTCCATCAGCGGGGTGGAGCGGCTCGCGGTCACCGCCGACACCATCACCCCGGAGGCGGCCTGCACCAGCACCCAGTTCCACCTCCAGGTCAGCCCGGCGCAGTTCGCCGACCACTGGAACGCCGCCCAGGCGGTCGCCGGCATCCAGGTCGCCCTCGGCGCGAACTCGCCGCTGCTGTTCGGCCGGGAGCTGTGGCGCGAGACCCGCATCCCGCTGTTCCAGCAGGCCACCGACACCCGGGCGGAGGAGATCAAGGCCCAGGGGGTACGCCCCCGGGTGTGGTTCGGCGAGCGCTGGATCACCAGCGTGTTCGACCTGTTCGAGGAGAACGTGCGCTACTTCCCGGCGCTGTTGCCGGTGTGTGACCCGGAGGACCCGGCGGAGGCGCTGGCCCGGGGCGACGTGCCGAAGCTCGCCGAGTTGCGGCTGCACAACGGCACCGTCTACCGCTGGAACCGACCGGTGTACGACGTGTACAAGGGCCGCCCCCACCTGCGGGTGGAAAACCGGGTGCTGCCCGCCGGCCCGACCGTGCTCGACACCGTCGCCAACGGCGCGTTCTACTTCGGGCTGGTCCGGGCCCTCGCCGAGTCGGACCGGCCGCTGTGGTCGCAGATGTCGTTCAGCGCCGCCGAGGAGAACTTCACCAGCTGCGCCCGGCACGGCATCGACGCCCAGGTGTACTGGCCCGGCCTCGGCTACCTGCCGGTCACCGAGCTGGTGCTGCGCCGGCTGCTCCCGCTGGCCCATCACGGCCTGGACCGCTGGGGGCTGGACCCGGCCGAGCGGGACCGGCTGCTCGGGATCATCGAGCAGCGCTGCCTGACCGGCCGAAACGGCGCGACCTGGCAGGTGGAGACGCTGCACCGGCTGGAGTCCGCCGACCACCTGGACCGGCCGGAGGCGCTGCGCGAGGTCGTCCGGCACTACGTGGAGCTGATGCACAGCAACCGGCCGGTCCACGAGTGGCCGATCCCCTGACCTCGCGGGCCCGGCGCCCGGCCCTGCCTCGGCCGGGCACCGGCCCACGCAAGCGTCACGACGCGGTGATCAGCCACTGTTGGTGGGCCGCCGCGGCGTACGCCCCCTGGACGATGTTCGCCCCGTCGGCCGTGCCGGCGGCGGCGACGCCGAGGGCGAGGGCGCTGAGCCGGTTGGTCACCAGGTACGTGCCGGTGGCGACCGGGGTGATCGCCCAGTGCTGCTGGAAGACGTCGTCGTCCGCCCACAGTGCGACGTTGCCTCCGTCTGCGCGCGACAGCCCCGCCACCTCCATGAGCTTGTCGGCGGCCACGCTGCGAATCTTGAAGTAGCCGTCGCCGGTGGCGGTGAAGGTCCACCGCTGGCTGTCCGCATCACGCCAGGTGGCCTGTGCGATGTTCGCGCCGTCGCCCGTGCCGGCGACCTCGGCGACCCGGCCGCTGTGCCGGGCCTCGATCCGGTAGGTCCCCGTGGTCAGCGGCAGCCGGGAGATCAGGGCGGGCCGGTTACGCCGGCCGCCGATGTGCAGGCCGCTGACGTTCACGTAGTCGTCGGTGCCGGAGTGTGCCTCCAGCCGCACGAAGCCGACCTTGCGCGGCGACCACTCGGCGATCTTGGTGGGCAGGTCGCCGGCCCAGGTGCCGCGGGCCGCCTCGGTGAAGGTGATCCCGTCGACACTGGTGGAGATCGTGTACGAGGTGATGTCACCGTCGGTCAGATAGTTGCGGTTCCACTGCTTGGGCAGGTACTCCAGGGTGGAGACGTTGCTCCACACTCCGCCGAGGTCGACGGTGACGGCCTGCGGCAGCGGCAGGCGCCACGTCGACCAGCAGGTCTCGAATCCCTTGTCGCTGAGCCCGTCGATGGCGCGCAGCGGCCCCTCGTTGCCGAAGGAGCCGGTGGCGTACGCGTTGACCGGGGTGACCGGGTGCTCGCAGCGCCTCGGCTGCGCCGGCAGGCTCGGGCGGTCCTTGGGCCGCCAGGCCGCGCCCACCTCGGCGAGCCGGGCGACGATGTTGTCGTCGAGGCGACCGTCGCGGTTGGGCGGGCAGTTGAGGATCAGCGACGTCCACTTGGGTTCCAGGTCCGCCACGGCTGGGACAGCCCGCCGTGGTCGATCATGACGATGTTCGGTTGCAGGGACTTCACCAGGTTCCGGACCTGCTGGTACGACACCGCCTGCTGGCCCATCTGCCAGGCGTACCCGTCGGTGATGAACATGTCGATCGGCCCGTAGCCGGTCAGCAGCTCCCGGATCTGGCCGAGGATGTAGGTGACGTCGCCGGGCTGGATCACCTCGCCTGCCCCGACGCCGTGCCGGGTGTCGTACGCCTCCACGCCGTGGCTGCGGTCCCAGATGGAGAAGTAGATCCCCACCTTGAGCCCGCGCGAGCGGAACGCCGTCACGTACTGGTCCACGATGTCGTGCCGGTAGCCGCTGTTGGCGACGGTGTTGTCGGTGAACTTCGACGGCCACAGGCAGAACCCGTCGTGGTGCTTGGTGGTCAGCACGCCGTAGCTCATCTTCGCCGCCACGGCGGCGTCCACCCACTGCTCGCAGTCGACCTGCGGCGGCACGAACAGGGCCGGGGACTGGTGCGGCCGCGCCCACTCCTCGTCGGTGAAGGTGCCCAGGCTGATGTGGTTGAACATGCCGAACCGCAGCCGCGCCACGTCCCGCAGGCGCCGCTGCGCGGCGTCGGTCGACTCCCGGCCCGGGGACCCCGCCCACGCCGCCTGTTCCGCCGCCCCGGGCAACGCCACGGTCGCCGCGGTCGCCGCCGTGACTCCCGCCGCAGACAGCACGAGTTCCGGATCAGAGTGGGTCGAGGCGGGCCTTGAGCAGGCAGAACTCGTTGCCTTCGGGGTCGGCCAGGACATGCCACTGCGCCTCGCCCGGCTGGCCGATGTCGGCCGGGCGGGCACCGAGCTTCAGCAGGCGTTCGAGTTCGGCAGCCTGATCGCGGTCGGTGGGGTTGACGTCGATGTGCAGCCGGGACTTCCCCCGCTCCGGCTCGTCCCTGCGAACGAGGAAGAGCGTCGGCTGTGGACCGCCGAAACCTTCACGCGGCCCGATCTCCACGTAGTCGCCGTCCTGGCGATCGAGCACGACGAAGTCCAGGACCTCGCACCAGAACCGCGCCAGCAGCTCCGGGTCGCGGCACCCGAGCACGAGCTCACCGATACGACATGCCATTGACGAGACCTTCTCTCAGCCGGGGACCTGCCGGGGAGGCCACCGCGGATCTCAAGGCCCGGGCGGCGAAACGATCCGGCGATCGTACCGGGGCGAGGTGGGCGCGGGCGAAGCAGTTTCAGCCGGCACCGCGCAGCGCGCCGACCGTCACCCGGGTTGCCTCGGCGATCAGCGCGTCGTCGGGCTCCGCGTCCTTCGCGTCGCGGCGGGACATGACGGCGAGCACGATCGGGGCACCGTCGGGTGGCCACAGCACGGCGATGTCGTTGCGGATGCCGTACCCGCCAGCCCCGGTCTTGTCGCCGACCCGCCAGCCGGCCGGCACGCCGGCCCGGATCAGCGTCGCCCCGGTGGTGTTGCGCCGGAGCCAGTCGACCAGCACGCTCCGGTCGGCGGCGGACAGCGCGTCGCCTAGCGCGTACGCCCGCAGGGAGGTGGCCATGGCGCGGGGCGTGCTGGTGTCGCGGACGTCGCCCGGCGCGGCCTCGTTGAGGCTCGGCTCGGTGCGCGCCGGGTCGGTGACGGTGTCGCCGATGCCGCGCAGCGCCCGCGCGAACCCGGCGGGGCCGCCGAGTTCGGCGAGCATCAGGTTGGCGGCGGTGTTGTCGCTGTGGCGCACCGCCGCGTCGGCGACCGCGCGCAGGGTCATCCCGCCCGTGACGTGCCGCTGCGTGACCGGGGAGTGCGGCACCAGGTCGGCCCGCGCGTAGCGGACAACACGGTCCAGCTCCGCGTCCACGTGGCGGCGAGCAGCGCGCCGGCCGCGAGGGCCTTGAACGTCGACGCGTACGCGAACCGCTCGTCGGCCCGGTGGGCGAGCGTGCGCCCGGTGCCCGTGTCGACCGCGTACACGCCGAGCCGCGCGTCGAACCGCCGCTCCAGGGCGGCGAACGCCGAGGTCGGGGTGGACTCCGTCGGGGTGGACGGCGCGGGGGAGGTCGGCCCGTCGGCGGCAGGAACCTCGCCCGCCGGGCAGCCCGCCAGGGGCCCGGGTGCAAGCACGAGCACCGCCACCACGACCGACCGCCGGAAGAACCCGATCACGAACCGCTCCCCCCATCTCCCTCGCGGGACAGGCCGACCAGCGTCGCCAGGCGGGCCACGCCGGCCGGTGCCGGGTGCGCCGACGCGACCTCGGCGAGCACCGTACGCGCCGCCGGCCGGCACCGGACCTCGGCCGGCGCGACGCGGTCCGCGTCGACCAGCGCCCGCCCGGCCCCACCCTGATCGCCAACCTGAAGGTACGCCCGCGCGGCGTCCACCAGGTACGCTGCGCGGTGCTCGGCGGGCAGCAACAGCCACGCGTCCCGCCGTACCACCTGCTCGTGCCGGGCCACGGCCGCCCGGGCGTCGCCCAGCTCGACCGCCGTCACCACCCGAGCAAACTCGACGGCGACCGGCCCGAAGCCGGTGCGGTGCGGGTCGTCGGCGGCGACCCGGGCGGCGACGCCGTCGGCCCGGTCGGTCAGCTCCCCGGCCCGGTGGGCGTCGCCGCAGCCGGCGGCGGCGAGTGCGGCCTGGAGCAGCAGCGCCCCGTGGACCGCCGTCGCCGCCTCCGACACCGCCGACCCCGCCGACGCCGCCTCCGGCCCGGGTGCGGGTGCGATGCGGTGCACGGCGGCCACCGCCGCCACCAGCGCCAACCGGTCGTAGCCCAGCGCGCGCAGCGCCTGGGCGGCCGAGACGGTCGCCGCCCCGGCCAGCACGCGGTCGCCGCCGGCCACGGCCACCGCCCGGTCGGCGGCCAGCCAGCCGAGGTCGGCCTCGCCGAGCTTCACCAGCACCGACGACGCGATCCGGTACGCCTGCACCAGCAGCCCCGGCTCCGCCGCCCGCACGCCCTGCGCGGCGGACAGCAGCCCCGGCAGCAGCCGCACCACCTGCGCGTAGTGCCCGTGCTGGTAGGTCAGCCAGGCGTGCGCCACGTGCCGGCCCGTCTCCGCCGCCGACGCCATCGGGTGCGGCACGTCGTAGCGGGCGAGAGCCGCCCGGATCCCGTCCACCCCGTCCAGCCGGCCCACCCTGGTCGACTGCGGCGTGCGGCGCTCGCCGAGCAGCACCAGCGGATCGACCCGCAACACCTCGGCGACCTGCTGGATCACCGCGTACCGGTCCAGCGCGCGCACGCCCCGCTCAACCTTGTCAACCCAACTCTTCGACCGGCCGAGCCGGTCGGCGAACATCTGCTGGGTAAGCCGCCGCCGCACCCGCCAGCGGGCGACCCGACGACCGATCGGCTCGTCAACGCTGGTCACGCCGCCACCGCCGGTCCGGGACCGCCCGCGTGGAGTCCTCCACGGGTACGCGTTCCGCCTCGGCCATGGCGAGCAGCCGCTGCCTGGCCGCCTCCCGCTCCGCCTCCTCGGCCTGTTCGCCCCGGCTCACCGCTGGTTCGTCACCGCGCATAGGTGCCTCCATCGACAGAAGGGCGGCACCACGGCCCACCTCTGGTTGCGGCCCTCACGTGCCTGAGCACGCGGCAGGGGCTGGCCTCGTCGCGCCGGTCGGGGGTCGCCCGACTGCCCTTTGGCACTCGGTTCACCTGCCACGTAGTCAACGGGCCTACCCGGACGCTGGTACCACTTCCATCTGGACATGCCGCTCCTTGTTGAGCATCCATCCCTGGCGCAGCTCACTCTACTGACAAAGTAAGCAGAGTGAGCACTGTTGAAAGAAGTGACATACTGGACATGGCTATCGGTGCAGACTGATCTACTAGGCTGATGAGCGGCTACATCCCGACCTTCCGAGTCGTCATCAACGACATCAGGAAGTCGATAGCTTCGGGGCAACTCAAAGAGGGAGACAAGCTCCCCTCCCTGCCGGAACTAGCGGAAAAGTACGATTGTTCCATCGGAACAGTAAGACGTGCGATCGAACATCTTCAAATCACCGGAGAGCTTCAGGGTCGACAAGGTAAAGGAACCTACGTAACCGGAAAACTGCCGGAGGGCTCCTGACTTTCGAGCACTACGGGGTCACCGAGCCGGTGATCGACCGTACGATGCAGGTGCTACGGATCAAGGGCATGCCCGAGACGCTTCCGGGCGCAGGGGTCCTCGTAGCCAAGTATCACCAGGCCACCCTGCGGGTGTCCTGCCTGGCAGTCTGCGTTCAAAGGGCTAGGCTGAGCGCGTGGGAGGCACGCCGATCCGCGCCGCCCGGCGGCATCAGAGCCGACCGGGACGCAGCGCCCTGGTCGCCGATGACCTCGCCGCCCTGAGCGGGCCGACCCACGGCGTCGTGGAGCTGCCCCACCGTCTACTCTGGCGCCCCGACCGACAGGTCGACCTTGATCACGAGTGGGCGCTCACCGCGATGTACGAGACCGTGCTGACCGAGGCGGTGCACGTTGACGAGCTGTGCGCCTGGCTGGACGGTCCAACCCTGATCCGGGTGTGGAACGATCTCTACCTGCCGCGCGGTGTACGCCGCGCATGGGAGGACCACCATCCGGTGCTGCGTCAGGTCGCGACCGCCGCCTAATGCCCGATTTGAGCCATGTGTCGAAGTGCGGGAGACGCACGGCAACGTGCCTGGCGGCAGGCGAACGTGATCGCCACCGACGCAGAACCGACTGCCGTCCTGACGATAAACGGAGACCCAGTAGATCTTGGTAGATTTAGGCCCCCAGAAGGGCCATTTGGTACCAAGATCTACTGGGTCCCGAAGCGTTCCGGGTTGGCATCCGTGATCGTGTGCTGTTTATGGAAAACCCGCCCGGCGTGTCGTCTCACAGATCATCAAGCGATCACGCTCAGCCAGCACATCGTCACCTCGGTCCGGACAGGCCGAGGTGCCGACCGGTGAAGCACCGAGCGCCCAGCTCCACCGGGATGGAGCACCGGCCCGCTCCCGTCACAGCGCCACCACCGCCGCCGATTCCGGCGGGAGTTCGATGCGGTCGCGGGTCACCGAGACGCCCTGGCCCGTCGCCAGCAGCACCCGCCGCGCCACCCCGGGCAGGGTGATCCGCTGCGGCCTGCCGGCCAGGTTCGCCACCACCATCCGCTCGCCCCGGCGCATCACCAGGAACTGGTCGCCGTGCCGGACGTCCACGGCGTCCAGCCGGGGGTCGGACAGGTCGGGGTCGCTCTTGCGCAGGGCGATGAGCCGCCGGTGGAAGTCGTACATCCGGCGGTGTTCGGGTTTGTCCAGCTCGGCCCAGTCGAGCCGGGAGCGGACGAACGTCTGCCGGTCCTGCGGGTCCGGGACGTCGCCGGGCGGCCAGCCGTGCGCCGCGAACTCGCGCCTGCGCCCGGTGGCCACGGCGGTGGCCAACTCCGGCTCCGGGTGGCTGGTGAAGAACTGCCACGGGGTGCTGGCCGCCCACTCCTCCCCCATGAACAGCATCGGGGTGAACGGGCCGGTGAGCAGCAGCGTCGCGCCGACCCGCAGCAGTGCCGGGGTGAGCGTCGCGGAGATCCGGTCGCCGGTGGCCCGGTTGCCGATCTGGTCATGATTTTGCAGGTACGCCACGAAGCGGTGCCCCGGCACGCGCTGCCGGTCGACGGGTCGGCCGTGGCTGCGTTCGCGGAAGCTGGACCAGGTGCCGGCGTGGAAGAACGCGCCGGTCAGCACCTGCGCCAGGCACTCCAGGGAGCCGAAGTCGGCGTAGTAGCCCTGCCGTTCCCCGGTGAGCAGGGTGTGCAGGGCGTGGTGGGCGTCGTCGTTCCACTGGGCGTGCAGGCCGTAGCCGCCGGCCTCGCGGGGCGTGACCAGCCTCGGGTCGTTGAGGTCGGACTCGGCGATCAGCGACAGCGGCCGGCCCAGGCGGGTCGACAGGGCCTCCACCGCCACCGCGATCTCCTCCAGCAGGTGGGTGGCGCGGGTGTCGGGCATGGCGTGCACGGCGTCGAGGCGCAGGCCGTCGACGTGGTAGTCGCGCAGCCACATCACGATGCTGTCGACGATGTAGCGGCGTACCTCGTCGGAGTGCGGGCCGTCGAGGTTGACGGCGCGGCCCCAGGTGTTGCTCCGCTCGGTCAGGTACGGCGCGAACATCGGCGCGTAGGCCCCGGAGGGCCCGAAATGGTGGTGGACGACGTCGAGGATCACCCCCAGGCCCTTGGCGTGGGCGGCGTCGACGAACCGTTTCAGCCCGTCGGGGCCGCCGTACGGTTCGTGCGGGGCGAACCAGCAGACCCCGTCGTACCCCCAGTTGTGTTCGCCGTTGAAGGCGTTGACCGGCAGCAGCTCGACCAGGTCGACGCCGAGGTCGACGAGGTGGTCGAGGCGCTCGATCGCCGCGTCGAAGGTGCCCTCGGGGGTGAACGTGCCGATGTGCAGCTCGTAGAGGATGCTGCCGGGCAGCTGCCGGCCGGTCCAGCCGGCGTCGCCCCAGCGGTGGGCGGCGTGGTCGTAGCGCCGGCTCGGCCCGTGCACCCCGGCGGGCTGCCACGCCGAGCGGGGGTCGGGCAGGGCCCGGCCGTCGTCGCCGAGGACGAACGCGTAGTCGGTGCCGGGGCCGGCGCCGGGCACCTCGACCCGCCACCAGCCGCCCGTCCCGGGGCGCATCTCGTGGTCGGTGTCGCCGGCCAGCCGCAGCCGGACCCGGGCGGCCTCGGGTGCCCACACGGTGAACTCGGTCATGCGGCAGCCTCCACGGGGGCGGTGGGTGCGAGGAGGGCGACGGGAAGAGTGTCGAGCAGATCGTCCAACAGCAGCTCAGCCCCACTGTAGACCTGCCCGGTGAACACGTCGGTAACACTGTTGCCGGGCAGCGCCAGCCGGGTGCGCCAGCCGCCGGCGCGGGCCAGCCGCACCGGCAGCCGCCGTTCCCACCCACCTGATACCGACTGGACCTTTGGGTGGTGTCCGTCACCTTGGGCCCTCTCAGGATGCGGTTCGGGCCCGGATGCCCTTTCCTTGATGCGGGGGCGTGCGCAAGCACGCGTTCCCGCTCGGCCCTCGGCCACCCCACCATGCCCTGTCACGCCGCCATCGTCGCCGGCGCGTTCCACCCTGCACGGACGGAGTTCGATGTGACGACCCTGCGGGCCGGCGAGCAGACCGCCACCGCCACGGACCGGCCCTGCCGGCCCAGCACCACCTCACGGTCCCAGACCCCGCAGCCTCAGCTCCCGCAGCCCGCCGGGTCCGGGGTGCCCCCGCAGACCCGCCGCATCCTCATGCTCTCCTGGGAGTATCCGCCGGTGCTCGTCGGCGGCCTCGGCCGCCACGTACACGCCCTCTCCGTCGCCCTCGCCGCCGCCGGCCACGAGGTCACCGTCGTCACCCGCCACACCGAGGGCGCACCCCTGGAGGAGTACGCCGACGGCGTCCGCATCCTGCGCGCCGCCGAGGACCCCGTCACCTTCCCCCTGTCCACCGGCAGCCTCCTCGCCTGGACCATGGCCTTCAACCACACCCTCACCCGCGCCGCCCTACGCGCCACCGAATCCGGCACCTACGACGTCATCCACGCCCACGACTGGCTCGTCGCGCACACCGCGATCACCCTGCGGGACCACCTCGACATCCCGCTGGTCAGCACGATCCACGCCACGGAGGCCGGCCGGCACCAGGGCTGGCTGCCCGAGGAGATGAACCGCACCATCCACGGCGTCGAGCACTGGATCAGCGCCGAGTCCAACCGGGTGATCGTCTGCTCGGGATACATGCGCGACGAGATCGGCGCGCTGTTCGACGTGCCGGCCGCCCGGGTCGACGTGGTGCCCAACGGGGTGGAGCCGCACCGTTGGAAGGTGCCGACGTCGGCGGTCGCCTCGGCACGGGCCCGGTTCGCCGGCGACGGTCCGCTGGTCACCTTCGCCGGCCGGCTGGTCTACGAGAAGGGCGTGCAGCACCTGCTCGCCGGGCTGCCCCGGCTGCGGGAGCGGCACCCCGGGCTGCGCGCGGTGATCGTCGGCGACGGTCCGTACAAGTCGGCCCTGGAGGCCGAGGTGCACCGGCTCGGCCTCGGCGGCACGGTCAGCATGCCGGGCTTCCTCGGCGGCACCGACCTGCCGGCGGTGATGGCCGCCTCGGACTGCTTCGCGGTGCCGAGCATCTACGAGCCGTTCGGCATGGTCGCCCTGGAGGCCGCCGCGGCCGGCGCGCCCCTGGCGGTCGCCTCGACGGGCGGCCTGGCCGAGATCGTCGAGCCGGGCGTCACCGGGATGACCTTCCGGCCACACGACCCGGACGCGCTGACCGAGGCGGTGCACGCCCTGCTGTCGGACACCGAGCGCGCCCGGGCGCTCGCCCGCCGGGCGCGGACCATGGTGCACGAGCAGTACGGCTGGGCGGCCATCGCGCGCCGCACGGCCGGCGCGTACGCCTCGGCGATCGCCAAGGCCCCGGCGTTCACCGCCGAGCGCGCCGAGCGGCGGATGAGCGGAGGCGGCGGCCCGCTGCGGGTCGCCGAGGGCAACCTGCTCGCCGCCGCCGGCCTGCGCTGACCCCCTCCCGCTCGGGACGGCCCGTGCCGCTGCGCCCGGCCGCACGTCAGCCGTTGTCAAGAAGGGGCCCCTGCTCTACCGAATGCGTAAACA
>NZ_JBHUVA010000048.1:0-48900 GCF_042670805.1 Micromonospora sp. NPDC057141
GGCGAAAGCCGCCGGGCCGTCGCCCGTTCGCGTCCACCGGCCGGCCCGCCAGTTCGCCGTCACGTCGGCGACATAACGGTGCCAGGGGGCGGGCGGCAGCGCCCATGCCGGCCATGTGGCGGTATCAGGGTGGGCGGAAACCGTGATGTCGGCGACATGGCGGTTTCCGGGGGCTGGCCGCGAGCGGGCGGGGTGGGCGGGCGGGGCGGGCGGTTCGAGGCACGCCGGCCGGGCCGGAGCCGGGTGGACCGGTCAGCCGTCCAGGGCCGGTGCCGGGATCGCCGGGCCGTCACCCGCGAGGCGGAACGTCCCCCCACCGACCGGTTCCACCAGGCCGTCGGTGACCAGCCCGGCCAGCGCCCGGGAGCGCTGCACGTCGTCGGTCCACACCTGGTCCAGCCGCTGGCGCGGCACGGGGCCGCTGGCCTCCCGCAGCACCGCCAGCAGCAGCCCGCGGACCTGGCGGTCCGTGCCCGCGTACCGCTGGGGACGCCGCGTCGGGCCCGCCGGCGCCGCCTGGCCGGAGGCCCGCCAGGCGCAGATCGACTCCACGGGGCAGGCCGCGCACCGGGGCGACCGGGCGGTGCAGACGACGGCCCCCAGCTCCATGAACGCGGCGCTGGCCAGTGCAGCCTCGGCCGGCTCCACCGGCAGCAGTTCCTCGGTGGCCACCAGGTCGGCGGGGCGGGTGGCCGGGCCGGCGTCCGGCTCCCCGGCAACCGCCCGGCAGACCACCCGCCGCACGTTGGTGTCCACCACCGGGTGCCGCTGCCCGTACGCGAAGGCGGCCACCGCGCGCGCCGTGTACGTGCCGACCCCCGGCAGGGCGAGCAACTGGTCCAGCCGGTCCGGCACCTCGCCGCCGTGCCGCTCGACGATCGCCACCGCGCAGTCGCGCAGCCGCATCGCCCGGCGCGGGTAGCCCAGCCGTCCCCACATCCGGATCGCCTCGGCGGGCGTGTCGGCGGCGAGCGCGGCGGGCGTGGGCCAGCGGGCCAGCCACGCCTCGTAGGCCGGCAGCACCCGCACCACGGGCGTCTGCTGGAGCATGACCTCGCTGACGAGGATCGCCCACGCGCCCACGCCGGGCACGCGCCACGGCAGGTCGCGGGCGTTGCGCTCGTACCACCGGCTGACGAGGGTGGCGAAAGTGTGCTCGGACATCGCGCGTCGATCATGTCACGGGCCGTCTTCCCGCAGGTTGGACGGGCCGGGCGGGGCGACGCGGAGGCCGGCCCACGATCGGGCAGAATGCCCGGATGAACGAGCTCGCGATCACCGTCATCGGCCGGGACCGGCCAGGCATCGTGGCCGACGTCGCCGAGGTGCTCGCCCGGCTCGGCGCGAACCTCACCGACTCCACCATGACCCGGCTGCGGGGCCACTTCGCGATGACCCTGATCTGCGTGGGCCCGGCCGCCGTCGACGTCGAGGCCGCGCTGGCCCCGCTCGCCGCCGACGGCCAGCTTTTGGCCACCGTACGGGCGGTCACCCCCGACGGCGCGACGGCGCCGAGCGGCGAGCCGTACGTGCTGGCGGTGCACGGTGCGGACCGGATGGGCATCGTCGCGGCGATGACGCGGGTGCTGACCGACGCGGGCGGCAACGTCACCGACCTGAGCACCCGGCTGACCGGATCCCTCTACGTGGTGGTCGCGGAGGTCGATCTGCCGCCGGGCACCTTCGACGAGGTGGCCGGCCGGTTGGCGCGTACCGCCGCGGAGCTGGGCGTGGGGGTCAGCCTCCGCCCGGCGGACACGGACCTGCTGTGACGGCGGACTACGCGGGCCTCGCCGGCTGGACCCCGGAGTCGCTGCCGGTGCCGGGCGAGGTGCGCCCGGTGGTCTCCGCCCCCGACCCGGTGCTCAGCCGGCCGGGGCCGGAGGTGGACCCGACGTCGGACGAGGTGGTCCGCCTCGCCGCCGACCTGATCGCCACGATGCGGGTCTCGCCGGGTTGCGTGGGCCTCGCCGCCCCGCAGGTCGGTGTGGGCGCGCAGGTGTTCGCGGTGGACGTCACCGGCCACCCGAAGGCGGTCACCGTGCACGGCACGTTCGTCCTGTGCAACGCCCGGGTGGTGGAGGCGACCCGGTGGAAGGGCGGCCGCGAGGGCTGCATGTCGGTGCCCGATCTCACCGGTGACGTCAAGCGGGCCAGCCGGCTGGTCGTCGAGGGGCTGTTGCCGGGCAGCGGTGCGCCGGTGCGGCTGGTCACCGACGGGTTCGAGGCGCGCGCGTTGCAGCACGAGATCGACCACTGCCTCGGTCTGCTCTTCCTGGACCGGGTGGCCGGAGCGCACGCGGTCTACCAGCGCCAGGTCTACCAGTGATCGGTCCCGGCCCCGCCGGGCCGGGCTGGTCACCGGCGGGTTCGCCGCCGTCGGCGGGACGGCGGATGTCGTGAGTGGAGGGTCGTCACGGTGAGCCGAGGGCGCTCCGGCGCGTCGCGCCCGACGACGGTACGTCGCGCCGCTACGGTGGGGGCATCATGCGTCTGACGGTCGGCCCCCTGCCACCCGCCGTGTACTGGCGGCGTCGCGCCGTCGTACTCGGAGCGGGGCTTCTCTTCCTGATTGTCCTGCTCTACTCCTGCAACGGCGCGGGCAACACCGGCACCACCCCGCAGTCGCAGTCGACTCCGACTCCGACGGCGACCCCGGGTGCCGGCGACCCGTCGGCGGCACCCGCCCCGAGCGGCTCGGTGCTGACTCCGCAGACCGGCCTGCCGCCGGGCGGGTCGGACGAACCCGCCGGCGACCCGGGCTCGCCGGGGGACGACCAGGGCGGGTCGAACGACCCCTCCGGCGACGGCGCTCCGGCCGGGCCCGGCGCGGACGCCGGGACGTGCACCGACGCGGAGATCTCGGTGACGCCGGTGGTGCTGCCGACGTCGGCGCAGCGGGGCACCGTGGTCAGCCTCCAGCTGAAGATCAAGAACAAGTCGGACCGCACCTGTAGCCGCGACGTGGGCGCCGACTTCCAGGAGTTGTTCGTCAAGTCGGGCGCGGAGAAGGTGTGGTCCTCCGACACCTGCGGCAACGTCAAGGGCTCGGACGTGCAGTCGTTCACGCCCGGCTTCGAACGGTCGTACCAGGTGGACTGGAACGGGCGGGACACCAGCCGTTGCAAGAACGGGCTCGCCAGTGGCCCGTTCCCGCCGGCCGGGGCGTACCAGGTCTTCGGGCGGCTCGACACCAAGCTCAGCGCGCCGGTGAAGCTCACCGTCACCGGCTGACCCGCCCCACCGCTCGGCCAGCCCCGACACCCGACGGCCGGGTCACGCTGCCGCCGGGCCGCCGTGAGTGTCAGACGTAGCGTTCCAGGATGGAGGCCTCGGCGAGCCTGGACAGCCCTTCCCGGACTCCCCGGGCGCGGGCGTCGCCGACGCCCTCGACGGCCTGCAGGTCCTCCACGGTGGCCCCGAGCAGCCGCTGGAGGCTGCCGAAGTGCAGCACCAGCCGGTCGACGATGGCCACCGGCAGCCGGGGGACCTTGGCCAGCAGCCGGAAGCCGCGCGGGCTGACCGCCGCGTCCAGCGCGTCGGAGGCGGCCGGGTAGCCGATGGCCTTGGCCACCGCGACCAGGTCGATCAGCTCGGTGGCGCTCAGCAGGTCCAGCTCCACCAGCGCCTCGTCGAGGGTGCGGGACTTGCGGCCGGTGGGCAGGTAGTCGCGGATGACCAGGGTGCGGTCGGCGTCCACGCCGGCCATCAGCTCGTCGAGCTGGAGCGCCAGCAGGCGGCCGTCGGTGCCCAGCTCCACCACGTAGCCGGCGATCTCGTCGGCGATCCGGCGGACCATCTCCAGCCGCTGCACCACGGCCACCGCGTCCCGGACCGTCACCAGGTCCTCGATCTCCAGGGCGGAGAGGGTGCCGGAGACCTCGTCGAGGCGCAGCTTGTAGCGCTCCAGGGTGGCCAGGGCCTGGTTGGCCCGGGACAGGATGGCCGCCGAGTCGTCCAGCACGTGCCGCTGGCCGTTGACGTAGAGGCTGATGATCCGCATCGACTGGCTGACGGAGATGACCGGGTAGCCGGTCTGCCGGGCCACCCGCTCGGCGGTGCGGTGCCGGGTGCCGGACTCCTCGGTGGGAATCGACGGGTCCGGCATCAGGTGCACGGCCGCCCGGACGATCCTGGTGCCGTCGCTGGAGAGCACCACCGCGCCGTCCATCTTGCACAGCTCCCGGACCCGGGTCGCCGAGAACTCCACGTCGAGCGGGAAGCCGCCGGTGCACAGCCCCTCGACGACCTTGTCGTAGCCCAGGACGATCAGCGCACCCGTGCGGCCCCGCAGGATCCGCTCCAGGCCGTCACGCAGCGCGGTGCCCGGGGCCATGAGGGCGAGATTGGCCCGCAACGGGTCACCGCTCGCGCCGCCGACACTCCCGGTCACGCTGACGCTGATCGGACGGGCGGGCGAGCCCACGGCGCCGGTGCGGGCGTGGGGTGTCGCGCCGGCGGTTCTGCTGGCATCGCGGTCGATCGGCACGCGCACAGTCTACGGACTGGCGTGCGGTGGGTGCTGTCGTGGTTACTGTGATGTGTCACGATGCCCCCTGCCGACCGCGCCGGGTGGCCCGCCGCGCTTGTCCGGAATCGCACCGGCGGTCCGACCCGGCGGCCACCGTCGGTCACTCCGCCGATGCGCGGGCGGCACACTGGAGCGCCGAGCGCACGTCGGTGACCTCCATCACGCGCATGTTCTCCGGGCCCGCCCCGGCGCTGTCCGGGCCGCACCCGGGGGGCACGAGGGCCACCCGGAAGCCGAGCCGGGCCGCCTCGGCGAGCCGACGGGGCACCGCGCCGACCCGGCGCACCTCGCCGGTCAGCCCGACCTCGCCGATCGCCACCAGGTGCGGGTTGATGGCGAGGTTGAGGCCGCCGGAGGCGACCGCGAGGGCGACCGCCAGGTCGGCGGCCGGTTCCACCACCCGGATGCCGCCGACCGTGGCGGCGAAGACCTCCCGGTCGTGCAGGGTCAGCCGCTCGGCGCGGCGCTGGAGCACCGCCAGGACCATCGCCAGCCGGGCCCCGTCCAGCCCCGACACCGTGCGCCGGGGCGAACCCGCCACGGTCGCCCCGATCAGCGCCTGGACCTCGGTGACCAGCGCCCGCCGCCCCTCCATCGCCACCGTGACGCAGGTGCCCGGCACCGGCTCCGAGTAGCGGGTGAGGAACAGCCCGGACGGGTCGGCGAGGCTGCTGATGCCGCCCTCGTGCATCTCGAAGCAGCCGACCTCGTCGGCGGCGCCGAACCGGTTCTTCACGCCGCGCACCATCCGCAGCGAGGAGTGCTTGTCGCCCTCGAAGTGCAGCACCACGTCGACCAGATGCTCCAGCACCCGGGGCCCGGCCACCTGGCCGTCCTTGGTGACGTGGCCGACCAGGACGGTGGCGACCCCCCGCTCCTTGGCCACGGCGACCAGGGCGGCGGTGACCGCCCGCACCTGGGTCACCCCGCCCGGGACCCCCTCGGTGCCGGGGGTGGAGATGGTCTGCACCGAGTCGAGCACCAGCAGTCCCGGCTTCACCGCGTCGAGGTGGCCGAGGACCGCGCCGAGGTCGCTTTCGGCGGCCAGCCAGAGCTGGTCGTGCAGGGCGTTCATCCGCTCGGCGCGCAGTCGCACCTGGCTGACCGACTCCTCGCCGCTGACGACCAGCGACGGGCTGCCGGCGGTGGCCGCCCACTGCTGGGCGACGTCGAGCAGCAACGTGGACTTGCCCACCCCCGGCTCGCCGGCGAGCAGCACCACCGCGCCGGGCACCAGGCCGCCGCCGAGCACCCGGTCGAGCTCGCTCACGCCGGTGGGGCGGGCCTTGGCCGGTGCGGCGCTGATGGTGGCGATCGGCCGGGCCGGCTCGGCCGGCATCCGGGAGCTGACCACCCGCCCGGAGACGGTCGGGCCGGTCACCGTGCACTCGACCACCGAGCCCCACTCACCGCACTCGGGGCAGCGTCCCACCCACTTGGGTGGCTGGTGGCCGCAGGCGTCGCACTCGTAGGCGGGGCGGGGCTCGCGGGCGGCCCGGCCGCGCGGGGTCGCCCGGGAGGGTGTCGATCGGGGCGTCGTCACACCGGAACGCTAGTCCCCCCGTACGACGAAACACCGCCGGCATGGCGGGTGCCATGCCGGCGGTGCGGTCGAGCTGTTTCCCGGGCGGCGGTCAGCCCCCGTGGCCGGAGCCCTCGGTGCCGCCCTCCGCGCCGTGCGCGCCCTCGCGCTGCACGATCTGGGACGGCTGCGGGAGCGGGGTCAGCGGGACGCCGACCGGGGCCGGGGTGGTGAGGACGCGGCCGTTGCCGAAGTCGAAGGTCAGGTTGACCTGCTGGCCGGCCAGCAGCGCCTGGTTGAGGCCGACGAGCTGGAGCGGCCGGCCGCCCTGCACGTTGAGCTGGACGTAGCCGAGGGCGGGGATCTCGAACCGGGCCGGCTCACCGGCCGGGGCCGACGGGCTCGGCGAGGCGGACGGGCTCTCCGCCGCGCCCTCCGACGGGCTGGCCGACCCGGACGGCGACGCGTTCTCCGACGGCGATTCGCTGGCCGACGCCGACGGGCTCGCCGAGGCGGACGCGCCGCCGCTGATCACGATGTCCCGCGCGCTGTCCGTGGTGACGGTCACCGTCACCGGGCTCTGCGTGTCGTTGTAGAGCACCGCGTTGACGGCGGCGTTCGCGCCGGCCTGGTAGCCCTCGGCGCCCGGGTACTCGACGTACAGCCCGCGCACCTTGTAGGCGTTGTCCGGAGTCTGGATGTTGACGCCCTGGACCGACGGCTCCTTCATCGCGGTCTCGGCCACCTGGCCGGCGCCGCAACCGGTCGCCAGCAGCCCGGTCGCCGCCGCCACGCCGGACAGCAGCAGGGCCGCCCGCCGGGAACCCCTGATCGAGCGCGTCACGTCGGTCCTCCTCGTCACGATCCCCACCCGGCCGTCGCCGGGCACGGTGGCCATACCCGCGCAGACCGGCTTCAGGGTAGTTGGGGTTGATCGGGACCCGCACGCCGACCCGGTACCACCACCTTCCGGGGGCGCTCAGACCACCCGACCGCCGGCGACCAGCAACACCACGTCGATCAGGGCCACCAGCAGCACCGCCCGGAACGCGGCCACCCCCCGGTCGCCGGCCCGGCGGGCGTTGCGGCCGGCGTACCAGGTCAGGGGCGGGACCAGCGCGGCGGTGGCGACCGCCGACAGCCCGAACCACGACGGCGGCCCGGGCGGCCCGGCGACCAGGGTGACGGTCGCGGCGAGCAGCAGCCCGGCGGCGGCCACCCCGCTGCCGGCCGCGCGGAGGAGGTGCGGCAGCCCGCGTACCCCGGTCCGGGCGTCGTCGGCGAGGTCGGGCAGCACGTTGGCGAAGTGCGCCCCGGCCCCCAGCAGGGCGGCGGCGGCCACCAGCCAGACCGGCGGGGCGGGGGCGCCGGGCAGCGCGAGCACCACGAAGGCGGGCAGCGCGCCGAACGAGACCGCGTAGGGCAGCACGGAGAACGGCGTCGACTTCAGCGGCCAGTTGTAGGCCAGCGCGGAGACCAGGGCCACGGTCGCCCAGACCGCCGCCGTCCGGTTGGTCGTCGCCGCCGCGAGCAGCACCGTGGCCAGGGTCGCGGCCCGCGTCGCCAGACCCACCGCGCGCCGGCTCACCGCGCCGGCGGCGACCGGTTTGTCGGTACGCCCCACCGCCGCGTCCCGGTCGGCGTCCAGGTGGTCGTTGGACCAGCCGACGGCGAGCTGGCTGGCGAGCACCGTGAGCGCCACCGCGGCGACCCCGGCCGGGTGGTGCCCCACTCCCAGAGCGAGCAGCCCCGCCACCACCGTCACCGCTGCGGCCGGCTCCGGGTGGCTCGCCCTGAACAGCCCTAACACCGTCGTCGACATAAGGGAAGTCTGGTCGTTACCGCCCGGTCGTGCCACGCTCGGTGCCATGCGTGACGGATCGTCCCCGGTGTCCGACCGCCCGCGCGTGCTGCCACCCAACGATCCCCGGCAGTACGACGACCTGGTCGACGAGTGGTGGCGCCCGGACGGGGCGTTCGCGATGCTGCACTGGCTCGCCCGCGCCCGGGCCGCCCTGGTGCCGCCGGCCACCCGGCCCCACGCCCTCCTGGTCGACCTGGGCTGCGGCGCCGGCCTGCTCGCCCCGCACCTGGCCGGCAAGGGCTACCGGCACGTCGGCGTCGACCTCACCCGCTCCGCTCTGGCGCAGGCCACCGCGCACGGGGTGACGCCGGTCAACGGCGACGCCACCGCCGTGCCGCTGGCCGACGGCTGCGCAGACGTGGTCGCCGCCGGTGAGCTGCTGGAGCACGTGCCGGACTGGCGGGCCGCCGCGGCGGAGGCGTGCCGGCTGCTCCGGCCGGGCGGCCTGCTGGTGCTGGACACGCTCAACGACACCGCGCTGAGCCGGCTGGTCGCCGTGGAGATCGGCGAGCGGCTGCCGACGGTGCCCCGGGGCATCCACGATCCACGGTTGTTCGTGGACGACCGGGCGCTGGTCGCCGAGTGCGCCCGGCGCGGCGTCGACCTGCGGGTCCGAGGCGTCCGGCCGGAGCTGGGCGGCACCCTGCGCTGGCTGCTCCGCCGGCTGCGGGCCGCCGGTCGGCCGCCGTCACCGCCGGTGGGCAGCGGTCCGCCGCCGGCCGGGCGGGAGCCCCGGATCCGGCCGACCTGGTCGAAGGCGGTGCTCTACCAGGGTCGCGGCGTCCGGCGCGGATGACCGGGCCCGCGCCGGGGCGCAGGTGGGACCGGACCGCGACAGCTCCGCCTCTCGTTGGTGACGACGTGGGGTACGCGAACGAGAGGTGGGGAACGTGGCCGTACCGGTGATCGCGGGTCTGGGCGCGGCGCAGCCGCCGGGGGCCACGCAGGACGAGCTCTGGTCGGGCTTCTTCGCGGGCCACTTTCCCGGCGCCACGCGGGCGCTCGCGCAGCGGATCTTCGCCAACTCGGGTGTGACGCGGCGGCAGGCGGCGGTCAACCCGCTGCTGGAGGACGTCTCGGACTGGCCGACCGAGCGCCGGATGCGCCGCTACCAGGTCGAGGCGCTGCCACTGGGCAAGGAGGCGGTCGGGCGGGCGCTCACCGCCGCCGGCCTGGACGCCGGGGACGTCGGCCTGTTCATCGTCTGTTCGTGCACCGGGTACGCCACCCCCGGGCTGGACATCCTGCTCGCCCGGGACCTGGGCATGGCCCCGCACACCCAGCGCATGGTCGTCGGCCACATGGGCTGCTACGCGGCCCTGCCGGGGCTCGGCGCGGCCGGCGACTTCGTCACCGCCCGGCAGCGGCCGGCGCTGCTGCTCTGCGCGGAGCTGACCAGCCTGCACATCCAGCCCGCCACGGCCCGGCTGGACACCCAGCAGATCGTCTCCCACGCCCTCTTCTCGGACGCCGCCGTCGCCGCCGTGGTCGTCCCCGGCGGCCGGGGGTACGCGCTGCGCGAGGTCACCTCGATCACCGACACGTCCACGGCGGACCACATGACCTGGGACGTCACCGACACCGGCTTTCGGATGGGGCTGTCCCCGAAGGTCCCGCAGGTGCTCTCCCGCCACGTCCGGGGGCTGGTCGACGACCTGCTGGCCCGGCACGGTGCCGTGCTGTCGGAGGTGGGCGGCTGGGCGGTGCACCCGGGCGGCCCGCGCATCCTGGACGTGGTGGAACGCGAGCTGGCGCTGCCGCCGCAGGCGCTGGACGCGGCCCGGGCCACCCTGGACGCCCACGGCAACTGCTCCTCGGCGACGGTCCTGCTGATCCTGGACCGGCTGCTGCGGGCGCAACGGCCGGCCGAGCGGATCCTGCTGCTCGCCTTCGGCCCCGGCCTGACCCTCTACGCCGCCCTCCTGGACCACACCGACTAACCCCCCACCCCACCCCCACCCCCCACCCCCACCCCACCCCACCCCCCACCCCACCCCCCTGGTTCCGGCCCCGGTTCGGCGCGGTGATCAAGAGGAAAGCGTCATAGTTGATCTCGACGATGACGCAAAGCTCTTGATCACCGAGTCCGGCCGGGGCGGGTTAGGCTCGGCGGTGTGGGTGGGGTGGGGGTGGATCGGCTGCGGGGTGGGGTGTTGGCGGGGCTGGCTGTGCTCGTCGTGGTTGCCGGTGGCGCGTGGTGGCGGGCTGCGGCACCCACGGTCGGCCCGACGGGTGGGCCGAGCCGGCCGTCCGGCGTGGACGCCGTCCTCGTCCGTCCGCCGTCCGGCGGGACGGACTCCGGCGGGACGTTCTTCGTCGATGCCGCCACCGGCCGGACCTTCGTCGTCGACCCAGCCGCTGGCCGCACCGTCGTCATCGACGCCGCCACCGCCCGGGTGCTCACCCAACACCCCGCCGTGGCCGGGCCCCGCGAGGGCGAGGGCCTGGGCGGCGACGTGGGCGGGTTCGGCAGCCTGTGGGAGGCCCGGCTGACCCTGCGCCCCGGCCTGCCGCCGCAGCAGCGCACCGTCACCGCCGCCGGGTCCCGACCGCACCTGCTCCAGCACCGGTGCGTCGGCGCGGGGGAGCTGCTGCTGACGACGGTCCGTTCCGGTCGGCGGGAGAGCCGCCGGGTGGCGTGCGACGGCTCGGTCGCCTCGGTGTGGCTGTACGGCGGGACGGGCCCGATCCGGATCGCCTTCGCCGCCTCCGGCGGCACCCCGATCGTCGTGGACGCCCGGCTGGCGGCTCTGGCCCTGGCCGGCTGAGCCGCCGTACACAGACCCCAGTCAGGTGCCGAGGCGGCTCAGGTCGGCGCGGTAGTCCTCGGCGGAGCGCAGCTCGGGCACCACCCGGACCAGCACGCCGGCGCGGTCGACCAGCAGCGCGGTGGCCGCCCCGGGCCGCGCCGGCAGCCGCAGGAAGGTGCGCAGGCCGCCGGCCGGGTCGGCGAGCGGGCGTACGGTCGCGGTGGGCGACGCCGGGGTGGCGCGGACCGTGCGGCCGCCCTCGACGGTGACCACGGTCACGCCGGGCGGCGCGAGCGCGGCGGCCTCGGCCACCCGCTCGGGGCAGGGGCAGGCGTCGACCAGGATGATCACGGCGGGCGTCAGGGCGCGCAGCGAGACGGCCGAGTTCTCGGCGTCGACCAGGTCCAGCGCCGGCAGGGCCCGGCCGCTCAGGTCGGTCGCCGTCGGGTACGGCACGACGGTGGGCCGGTCGCCGCCCCGGGGCGGCCGGGGCCAGGTGACGGCGAACAGGCCGGCGAGCGTGGTCAGCACGGCCAGCAGCAGGACGAGCAGCGGGAGGCGGAGCGGGGGCCGGCCGCCGGCGTGGGGGAACAGGCCGAGGCGGCGTTGCCAGCGGGCCTCGTTGGCCCGGCGGCGCAGCTCGCGGCGGACCAGCGCGGCCTCCTCGGCGAGCGCGGACGGGTCGTCCGGCACGACGATGCGGCCCCACTCCGGTGGCAGGCCGGGAAGGCCGTCGGCCGGGCCCTGGTCGTCTGCGTCGGGCATGCCCATCGGACCCCCTGCAACCGTCTCGGCGCGCGGACAGCGGTGCGCCTCCAGGGTCCCGCACCGCCGGGTCCTCCCGCTACACCTGGGCGCGGCTGGCGCGACCGGGATACCATGGGAACAGCGCATCGCCCGAGAAATCCACGCTCCGATCACCCGCGTCGGGGTGTCATCCGCCAATCACGGAGCGTGTTCAAACCACTGGTTTGGCCTCCTGTCAAGCCGAAGAAAGACCTCTCACAGGGCCCCTGAGCTGCGCCAACGGTCAGGACATCGGTGGGACATCGGTGCCTGAGCGTGTTACCCTAGACACAGCGAAAGGGGTTTCGAACCTATGGTTTTCAGTGTCGGCGAGACCGTTGTTTACCCCCACCACGGGGCCGCACTCATCGAGGCAATCGAGACTCGGGTCATCAAGGGCGAGCCCAGGGAATACCTCGTCCTGAGGGTCGCGCAGGGTGACCTGACGGTCCGGGTGCCCGCTGAGAACGCCGAGATCGTGGGCGTGCGCGAGGTGGTCGGCGAAGAGGGCCTGGGCAAGGTCTTCGACGTCCTCCGGGCTCCGCACACCGAGGAGCCGACCAACTGGTCGCGGCGTTATAAGGCGAATCTGGAGAAGCTGGCCTCCGGCAACCCGCTGAAGGTGGCCGAGGTCGTGCGCGACCTGTGGCGCCGGGAGCGGGAGCGGGGCCTGTCGGCGGGCGAGAAGCGCATGCTCGCCAAGGCGCGGGACATTCTCGTCGGCGAGGTCGCGCTGGCCGAGAAGAGCACCAAGGACGAGGCGGAGACGCTGCTCGACAAGGTGTTGACCGAGGCCTGATCCCCACCGCACCATCGGCCCGATCCGCAGCAGAGAAACCCGAGGACCGCGACGTGACCGCGCAGCTCAATCCGCGCGGTGACGTCGCGGTCCTCGTGCCTGCGGCCGGTGCCGGGGTACGCCTCGGCCCGGGCGCGCCCAAGGCCCTGCGCCCACTCGCCGGCGAGCCGCTGCTCGTGCACGCCGTGCGCCGGATCGCCGCCGCCGCGTCCGTGCACACGATCGTGGTGGCCGCCCCGGCGGCCGAGGTCGAGGCGGTCCGCGACCTGCTCGCCCCGGTCGCCCCGGTGACGGTCGTCCCCGGCGGGGCCGAACGCCAGGCGTCCGTGGCCGCCGCGCTGGCCGCCGTCCCCGCCGGCCCGGAGATCGTCCTGGTGCACGATGCGGCCCGCGCGCTCACCCCGCCCGGGCTGGTCGAGTCCGTCGCCGCGGCGGTCCGCTCCGGGCACGACGCGGTGATCCCCGTCCTCCCCGTCGTCGACACGATCAAGGAGGTCGGCCCCGGCGAGGTGGTCCTCGGCACCGTCGACCGGTCCGCCCTGCGCGCCGTGCAGACCCCGCAGGGCTTCCGCCGCGCGGCGCTGGCCGCCGCCCACGCGGCAGCCGGTGACCCGCTCACCGACGACGCGGGCCTCGTCGAGAAGCAGGGCGTACCGGTGGTCTGCGTCCCCGGCTCCGAGTACGCCCTCAAGGTGACCCGCCCGTTCGACCTTGCGCTGGCCGAGCACCTGCTGGCCGGCGGCGCGTGACGCGTACCCTCGGTTCATGATCGTTCCTCGGGTGGCCATCGGCACCGACGTGCACGCCTTCGAGGCGGGCCGGCCCTGCTGGCTGGCCGGCCTGCTCTGGCCCGACCAGGACGGCCTGGCCGGGCACTCCGACGCCGACGTGGCCGCGCACGCCGCCTGCAACGCGCTGCTCTCCGCCGCCGGCCTCGGCGACCTCGGCGCCAACTTCGGTGTGGCCGAGCCCGAATGGGTGGGCGCGCCGGGGGTGGCGCTGCTCACCGAGACCGCCCGCCGGGTCCGGACGGCCGGCTTCGAGATCGGCAACGTCTCCGTGCAGGTCGTCGGCAACCGGCCGAAGATCGGGCCACGTCGCGCCGAGGCGGAGGCGGTGCTCTCCGAGGCGGTCGGCGCGCCGGTGACCGTCTCCGCCGCCACCACCGACGGGCTCGGCTTCACCGGGCGCGGCGAGGGGCTCGCCGGCATCGCGGTGGCCCTGGTCCACCCGGTCCTGCCCGCGTAGGGCCGCCCCCGATGTCGAGCGACGCCACCGCCGAGGGGTACCTCCAGCGCGCCCAGCTCCTGGCCGACCTCGGCCGGTACGACGAGGCCGCCGGGGAGGTCGGTCTCGCCCTCGCGCTGGAGCAGGCGAACGCCGACGCGCTGACCACCCTCGCCCGGGTGCACCTGGCCGCCGGCCGGCCCGCCGAGGCGCGCGCCGCCGCCGACGCGGCCCTGGCCGTCGCCCCGGACGCGGCCGCCCCGCTGGTCGCCCGGGGGCTGGCCCTGGTCGACCAGGGCGAGTACGCCGAGGCGGCCGGCACCGCCGAGCGGCTGCTCGCCGTCGGCCCCGCCGACGCGTACGCCCAGCGCAGCGCCGCCGCGATCCTGTCCGGCTCCCGCAACGGGCAGCCGGCCCTCAACGCCGCCTGGCGGGGCGTCGAGCTGACCCCGCAGGAGTCCCAGGCGCACCTGGTGCTCGCCCTCGTCGCCGCCCGGCTGCGGCTGTACGACCTGGCCGAGCGGGCGTACCGGGAGGCGCTGCGGCTCGACCCGGAGCTGGAACGGGCCGGCGACGAGCCGGGGATCGTCCGGCTGGAACGGCGCTGGTACGCGTCGGCCCTCGCCGAGCTGGCGGAGAGCGTACCGGCCGTCCAGGCGGCCCAGGTCGGTCCGGTCGCGCCCGACTCGCCCCGGGGCGTCGTCGACGACCTGCGCCGGTTGGTGCTGTACGGGGCGGGCTGGACGCTCGTGGGGGCCGTGCTGGTGGCGGTCGCGGCGGCCGGCGCGTCGTCGGGCCCGTCGAGGTTCCTCGCGGTGCTGGTGGGGGTGAGCGGGGCGCTGCTGGGCTGGCTGCTCGCGGCGCGGGTGCCGGGGCTGACCCGTACGGTGCTGCCGGGCCTGCTGCGCTCGGACCGCTCGCTGGCCCTGGCGGTGTACGCGGTGGCCGCCGGGCCGGTGCTGTTGCTGGTCTACGCGGTGGTGGGGACGCCGTGGCCGCTCGTGGCGGCGATCGCGGTGGCCGCGGTGGCCGAGCTGGCGGTGTTCTCCCGGACGGTGCGCTGAGCGCTGTCCTGGTGCTTTGGGGCCGCGTTCGTTGCGGTGCGTCGTGGTGGGGTCCGCCGGGGAGCCCAGAGATCTTGGTGGCAAACGGCCCCTCCAGGGGCCGGATCTTTCCAAGATCTACGTGACCATTTCGGCGGCTAGGGCGGTCAGGCGGTCTATGGAGATGCAGGAGGTCAGGCAGCGTTCCTTGGCGTCGTTGGTGAGCTGGGCCGTCCAGGTGGTGAAGCCGCCGTCGCCGAGCTCGACGGGCTCGCCGCCGGGCGTCGCGGTGATCCGCAGCGCGGCGGCGACGTAGTAGCCCCGCCCACGGGTGCGGTCGGGTTCCTCGGCGAGCGGCACGCCGCCGGCCGCGAGGGCGGGGCGGACCGTGTCGTCGAGGCGTTCCCGCAGCACGGGGGAGCCGAGGACGGTGAACCGCAGCCCTGGCGCGGCCGACGGCGCCAGGCGGGCGAGGACCCGCTGCCAGTAGGCGAGGTGCAGCGTCAGCAGCCGGGCCTCGGTGCGGCCCGAGCCGGTGTCGCGGGCGCTGGACACCAGCGCGAAGAGCCGGAAGTGCGCCTGCATGCCCGCGCCGAACTGCTGCGCCCGCAGCACCCGGTGGCTGGCCGCGAGGTGCACCGCGCCCCGCCCGTTCCCGCGTCGCCGCCGGTCGGCGGCCTCGACGGCCAGCGCGTTGGTGGGGTCGCTGACGACCTCCACCGGGCGGATGGCGGTGACGATGCGGTTCTGGCTCTCCGGGCCGACGGCCGCGCAGGTGCCCAGCGGCGCGACGGGGGACAGCTCCACGCCCGCCACCTCGGCGGGCAGCAGGTCCCACAGCAGCGCCTGCACAACGGCGCTTGCTCGCGGGTCGCCGTCGGCCGGACGGACGAACCGATCGTCCCGCCAGCGGCGCAGCACCTCCGCGGGCCGCACCCGCGCGGCCCGCGTCCGGGCCACGGAGAGCAGGAGCGTGGTCAGGTCCGCCGCCGGCAGGGCCTCCAACGTCTCGCGTACGTCGCCCGGCAGCGCCGCCCACACCCGCCGCTCGGCGTCCGACATCCTGGCACCGCTCATCCGGTCACGATGGCCGATGCGGGACGGTCCGGTCCACCGACTTGCCCCGGCCGTAACGGCCGCTAGCCGCGCCGGGCCCAGGTCCAGGCGTACGCGGGGTCCTCGCACTCGTCGGCCGCGTCGCACAGGTCGAGGGGGCGGAACGTGTCGACCATGACGGCCAGCTCGTCGAAGAAGTCGACGCCGATCGAGCGCTCGGCCGCGCCCGGCTGGGGGCCGTGGGTGAAGCCGGACGGGTGCAGCGAGATGGAGCCCTGTCCGATGCCGGAGCCGCGCCGGGCCTCGTAGTTGCCGCCGGTGTAGAAGAGCATCTCGTCGGAGTCGACGTTGTGGTGGTGGTAGGGCACCGGGACGGCGTCGGGGTGGTAGTCCACCTTGCGGGGCACGAAGGAGCAGATCACGAAGTTGGGGCCCTCGAACGTCTGGTGCACGGGCGGCGGCTGGTGGATGCGGCCGGTGATCGGCTCGAAGTCGTGGATGGAGAACGCCCACGGGTAGAGGTGGCCGTCCCAGCCGACGACGTCGAACGGGTGGTGCGCGTAGACGTACCTCGTCCAACCGCGTTGGTGCCGGACCAGGACCTCGACGTCGGAGCCGTCGACGAGCAGCGGGGCGTCCGGCCCCCGGACGTCGCGCTCGCAGTAGGGCGAGTGCTCCAGGAGCTGGCCGCGCGCCGACAGGTAGCGCTTGGGCGGGCCGACGTGCCCGGCGGCCTCGACGGCCAGCAGCCGGGCCGGCTCGTCGCCGGTGGGGACGAGCCGGTGGATGGTCGACGTCGGGATGATCACGTAGTCGCCGGCCACCGCGTCCAGCGCGCCGAACGGGGATTCGACCCGCAGCGCCCCGGACTCCAGGTAGAGGCAGTGGTCGCCGGTGGCGTCGCGGAACAGCGGGGACGGCCGGTCGGCCGACACGTACGCGATGCGCACGTCGTCGTTGGCGAGCAGATAGCGCCGGCCCAGGATAGGGTCGGCCCCGGTGCCGTCGAGCTGGTGGGTGCGCAGGTGGCGGGGCTTGAGCGGCAGGTTGGGCGCCCGGGTCACGGCCGGCGGGTCGAACGCCTCGGCGGCGACGATCGCGGTGGGGGCGTGCCGGTGGTAGAGCAGGGACGAGTCGGCGGAGAAGCCCTCCTGGCCCATCAGCTCCTCGGTGTAGAGGGTGCCGTCGGGCTGGCGGAACTGGGTGTGCCGCTTGCGGGGCACCTCGCCGACGCTGCGGTAGTACGGCATGTCGCCTCCCGATCCGTCCCCTTGACGACCATCGTCCCATTGGCGGCCATCGTCCCGTTCACCGGCCATCATCCCGTTCACCGGCCGCTGATGTCCGATAGTCGGACGATGTTGTCCGTTCCTTGTAGCGTCCCGTAAGTTCTTGTTCCGTGTCAACGCACGTGCCCCGCCTCCTCGCCGGCCTCGTCGACGACGCCGCCGTCTTCCCGCCCGGCAGCGCGACGCTGCCCGACGCGCTCGCCGCGCACCGCCGGCACCGCGACTCCTGGTACGCCGCCCTGGTCGGCCCGCTGCTCGTGCCCGCCTCGGCGGTCGCCTCCGGCGAACTGGCCAGCCTCGTCGGCGCGCCGGGTGACTCAGCCGGCGGACCGGGTGGCCCGGCCGGCCCCGCCGCGCCGGGTAGCGAGAGCCCCGGCAACGGCCTCGTGGTCGGGTTGATCGGCGACACCGGGGTCGAGGGGCTGCCCGCCGCGCTGGCCGCCCTGCCGGCCGGCGTCACCGCCCGCCAGGTCGAGGTGGCCGTCGCCAAGCGCGGCGAGGACCCCCTGCCGGGGCTGACCGCGCTGCTGAGGCCGGTCGGGCGGTCCGTCGACGTCGACGTCTACGCCGAGCTGCCGCTGACCTTCGGGCTGATGGGGGCGCTGGACGCGGTCGCCGCCGCCCGCGCCGACGGGGTGCCGGTCGCGGCGAAGTTCCGCACCGGCGGGCTGGCCGCCGAGCTGTTCCCGACCCCGGTCGAGCTGGCCGCCGTGATCTGCGCCTGCCGGGACCGGGAACTGCCGTTCAAGCTGACCGCCGGGCTGCACCACGCCGTGCGGCACCGCGACCCGGAGACCGGATTCACCCACCACGGCTTCGGCAACGTGCTCGCCGCGACCCTCGCCGCCGCCGACGGGGCCGAGGTGGACGAGGTGGCCGCCGTGCTCGCCACCACCGACCCGGTGCCGCTGGTCGAGCGGGCCCGGGCCGCCCGCGCCGCCGACCGGCCGCTGTGGGTGGGGTACGGCTCGTGCAGCATCACCGAACCACTGACCGACCTGATCCGGCTGGGCCTGGTGAACGGGGGACACGACGTGAAGGCAGGACACGACGTGAAGGCAGGACACGACGCGGACGGGGGACACGACGCATGACCTGGGTGACGGGTGCCGAGGGCTCGGCGTACGGGGTGCGCAACCTGCCGTACGGGGTGTTCCGCTCCGGCGGGGGCGACCCGCGCGTCGGCGTACGGATCGGGGAGTTCGTGCTCGACCTGGGCGGCGCCGAGGCGGCCGGGCTGGTGCTGGCCGCTGGCGCGATGGGCCGGGAGACGCTCAACGCGTTCCTGGCGCTGGGGCGCCCGCAGTGGATCGCCGTCCGGCAGCGGGTGACCGAGCTGCTCACCGACGAGGCCCACCGGCCGGCCGTCGAGCCGCTGCTGGTGCCGCTGGCCGAGGCCGAGCTGCTGCTGCCGTTCGAGGTGGCCGACTACGTCGACTTCTATTCCTCCGAGCACCACGCGGGCAACGTCGGGCAGATCTTCCGCCCCGGCCAGCCGCCGCTGCTGCCCAACTGGAAGCACCTGCCGATCGGTTACCACGGCCGGGCCGGCACGGTGGTGGTGTCCGGCACGCCGATCGTCCGCCCCGCCGGGCAGCGGGCCACCCCGGACGGGCCGGTCTGCGGGCCGTCCGTACGCCTCGACATCGAGGCCGAGGTGGGCTTCGTCGTCGGCGTGCCCAGCGCGCTCGGCGAGCCGGTCTCCGTGGCCGACTTCACCGACCACGTCTTCGGGGTGGTGCTGGTCAACGACTGGTCCGCCCGGGACATCCAGGCCTGGGAGTACCAGCCGCTCGGCCCGTTCCTCGGCAAGTCCTTCGCCACCTCCGTGTCGGCCTGGGTGACCCCGCTGGACGCGCTCGCCGACGCGTTCGTGCCCGCGCCCGAGCAGGACCCGCCGGTCGCGGAGTACCTGCGGGACGTGCCGCACGTGGGGCTGGACCTGCGGCTGGCCGTGGAGTGGAACGGGGAGCGGGTCAGCGAGCCGCCGTTCGCCACCATGTACTGGACGCCCGCCCAGCAGCTGGCGCACCTCACCGTCAACGGCGCGTCCCTGCGCACCGGCGACCTGTACGCCTCCGGCACCGTCTCCGGCCCGCAGCGGGACCAGGTCGGTTCGTTCCTGGAGCTGACCTGGGGCGGCGCCGATCCGGTCACGGTCGGTGGGGCGGAGCGGACCTTCCTGGCCGACGGCGACACGGTCACCATCACCGCGACCGCGCCGGGCCCCGACGGCACCACGATCGGCCTCGGCGAGGTGACCGGCACCATCCGCCCCGCCCGCTGAGCCGGTGGCCCTCCACCCGGTGACAGCCGGGGAACTCCGGTCGCACATCAGGTGCGACCGGAGTTCGGCGCAGCTCCGTTGATCGAGCCGGGTTCCCCGCGTGGCGGAACCCGGCCGGCGGCTCCCATGTGGTGCCGCCCGGCCGTCGTGGGACGTCCCAACGGAGTGGAGGCAACGAACATGATCGATCTCGCGGGTGCCGTCTGGCGCACCAGCAGCCGCTCGAACGACCAGGGGCTGTGCGTCGAGGTGGCGGACAACCTGGTCGGCAGCGCCGGAGTCGTCGCCGTACGCGACTCGAAGGACCCGGCCGGGCCGGCGCTGACCGTCAGCCCGCCGGGCTGGACCGCGTTCGTCGACGCGATCCGGGTCGGGCGCCTCCTGGCCTGACCTGCCCTGCCCGGGTGCTCCCAACACCCCCGGATCGGCCGCCAGCGGCGGAAGTTCCGCCGCTGGGGCCCCACCGCGCGGTCACCCGTCGTACCGTGGACGACACGGGAGGTGCCATGTCGACGGTCACGGTCACCGAGTTCATCGAGGCGCCCGCCGTCGACCTCTGGCGGCTCCTGGTCGACCTGCCGGTCCGCGCCGACTGGCTCCGCACGGTCGGCGGGGCCGAGCTGCTCACCCCCGGCCCGCTGGCCCCCGGCACCGCCTGGCGGGAGACCCGCACCCGGCCCGACGGGGGCACCCAGGCCGAGGAGTTCGTCGTGGTGGAGTGCGTCCCGCCCCGGCGGCTGGTGCTCGCCTCGCCGGGCATCGGCGTGTCCTACCGCACCACCTGGACCCTGCGCACCGTCCAACGTCGCCGCCGGGCCTGCACCGCGGTCACCGTCCAGCAGGAGGCGGTGGCCACGGCACCGTACGGCCGGGTTCTCGCCCTGCTCTTCGGCGGCCTGGCGGCCCGCGCGGTCGAGGGTGCCTTCCGCCGCGACCTCGCCGATCTCTCCCGCGCCGCCCAGCCCCCGGCGTCGGCCGAGGCGGCCTGACCGGGCTGGTGCGCCAAGGACGGGTGCGCCAAGGGCCGGTGCGCCAAGGGCCGGTGCCGGCCGGCACCGGAGCGGGCCGGCCTCGGTAGGGTGCCGGGCGGAGGTGCGGCATGGGATTGGCGAAGGGGCGGCGGGGCGTCGTGATGACGCTCGCGGCGCTGGTCGGCGTCGCGGCAGTCGCCGTCGTCCTCCACCGGGTGCTCGCGCCCGCCGGGGTCGAGACCCCCGCCCGGGCCGCCTACCCGGCTGCGGCCACCCCGGCGGTCGGCGTGGTGGGCCGGTTGCCGGCGGCCCCGCTGATCGTGGACGGCCGGCTGCGCGTCTACGCCGCCACCCGCCAGGTATACGCCGACCAGCCCGCCGACGCCCGCAACCGGGTCACCCCGTACTGGTCGTACCGGCGCTGGCCGGCGGAGGTCAGTGGGGTGGTGGCGGACGGGACCACGGTCGTCAGCCGCTGGTCGGACGGGAAGCTGGTGGCGCTGGACGCGCGTACCGGACGGGTCGCCTGGCAGGCCGACGGCCCGGAGCCGGCCGTCGGCTGGACCGCCCGCCGCACCGGGGCCGGCGCGGTGTGGGCCCCGCCGGGGCTGTTCCTCGCCCGCACGGCCGACGGCCGGCCCGTGCTGGTGGTCGCCGGCCCGGGGCGGGTCGCCGGCTTCGCGCTCGCCGACGGCCGGCGGCTCTGGTCGGCTGACGTGGACGGCGGGTGCCGGGACGACGTGGCCACCACGTCGGCGGGGCAGCTCGTCGCCGTCGACCGGTGCGCCGCCCCGGTGGCCGTCGAGTTCCGCGACGTGGCCACCGGCACGCCGGCGGTGCGCCTGACACCGACCGGGGCCACCGCCGACCTGACCGTCGTCCCGGTGGGCTGCGTGAGCCCCCGCTCCCGGTGCCGGGGCCTGCGCACCGAGGGCTTCGCCGACGGGGCGGGACGCGGCTGGCTGGTCGGCACCGACGATCCGGTCGTCGCCCCGGGCCTGGACGTGGCCGGGTCGGAGCTGGACGGCGAGCGGGCCGTCGGCACGGCCGGCGGGGTGGTGATCGCGCGGTCGGCCCGCACCGGCGAGGAGCTGTGGCGTCGCGCCGACCTCGGCCCGGCCCGGATCCTGGCCGTCCAGCCCGGCCGGGTGCACCTGCTCACCGAGACCAGGGATCTGATCACCCTCGACCCGAGGACCGGCGCGCAGCGGTCCCGCTTCCCGCTGACCGTGGGCCGCGACGGCATCGGCTACGCCGCCGGGCTGGCGTACGCGGGCGGCGGCTACGTGGCGGTGGAGCGGCTGCGCGAGCCGGTCGCCCCCGCCGCCGACGACCAGCGCTACTTCCTGATGTCCGAGCCGGTGCTGCTCGCCGCCACCTGACGCCCGGTGGGCGGCAGCTACTCGACAAACCGGACATATGTTATCTATAGTCACACGATGCGACTCGTGGCTGCCCTGTTGGGCGTGTTCCTGACCCTTGTCACCGCAGCGCCGGTCGACGCGGCATCATCCGCCCGGACCGCCCCGCTGCCCCAGACGGTCGGCGTCGACATCACCGTGCCGGCGGCCGTCAATCTGGGCGTGGGCTTCGCCGGCGGCACGCTGACCGGTTCGCTCGGCGTCGTCGAGGTGACCGACAAGCGCGGCCCGGTGAATCCGAACACCTGGGTGGCCACCGTCTCCGCCAGCATCTTCGTCACGGGCGCCGGCGGGGTGAACCAGACCATCGACGCCGGGTCGGTCTTCTACTGGTCGGGGCCGGTGGTGCGCAGCACCGGCGGCGGGGTCCTCGTGCCCGGTCAGCTCACCGCGGCCCAGGCGGTCGCCCTGGACGTGACCCGAGAGGCGTTTCGGAAGATCTCCGGCTCGGGCAACAACAACGTGAGCTGGGCGCCGACCGTCCGGGTCGTCATCCCCGCGAACGTGGTGGCCGGCACCTACACCGGCACCGTCACCCATTCTGTCGCCTAAGGAGTGATTTGCCCTGTTTGTGGACAGATGGACCTTTCAGGTATCTAGCGTGGTGGGCATGAACAAGCCACTTCTTTCCCTGACCGCCGCCGCTGGCATGGTGGTGGCCCTGGCGTCGCCCGCCGCCGCCGCACCCACCGCCGACACCATCGTGACCTTCACGGTGGCCACCGCGAACCTGGAGATCTTTGCGCCACCGGCGGTGAACCTCGGTTCCACCTTCGCCGGCAGCTCCATCACTGGGCTGATCGGCCCGGTGCAGGTCGTCGACCAGCGGGCGGCGCTCGTCGCCAACTGGGTGGCGACGGTGAGCGCCACCGCTTTCATCAGCGGCGGCGGCACCCCCGAGGAGACCATCACGCCCAACCTGATCGAATACTGGTCCGGGCCCGCGACCGCCACCACCGGCACCGGCACGTTCGTCCCCGGGCAGCTCACCGCGGCCCAGGCGGTCACCCTCTCCGTTCCCCATACGGCCTTCTCGAAGACCTCCGGCAGCGGCAACAACTCGGCCACCTGGAACCCGACCCTCCACGTCTTCGTGCCGGCCACGGCAGTGGGCGGAACCTACAGTGCGACGATCACCCATTCTGTGGCCTGATCCGGCCCGCGCCGCCGCACTGGCCCTGACCCTCCTGGTCATGCCCGGGGCGCCGGCGCAGGCCGCGCTGCACACGTCGGGCCTCCCGGCGCGATCCGGCACGGTGGTGGGGGCGCCCGACCTGCCCGAGGCCGAGCAGCCCGCGGGGCAAGGCCACCGCGACGGACCGGACCGGCCGTCGCCCGTCCCGAGCACGGGACCGGTCGGACCGGCCTCCGCCGTCGGGATCCGGCTGCTCGACGCACCGGTGAACCGCCGGGACGACCCCCGGGCACACAAGTACATCGTCGACCACGTCCGTCCCGGCACGACGATCAAACGTCGGGTCGTGGTCGAGAATCTGTCCGAGGACCCTCGTCCGGTCGCGGTCTACGCCGCCGCCGCCGACGTTACGGAGGAGGGCTTCGTCTTCGCCCCGGGCCGTACCGAGAACGAGCTCAGCAGCTGGATCGACGTCAGCCGTGGGGAGCTGCGCCTGGCCCCCGACGAGGAGTCCGAGGTCCTGGTGACGATCGAGGTACCGCGCAAGGCCGAGGCCGGCGAGCGGTATGCGGTCGTCTGGGCCGAGGTCGCCGGCGTCCCAGGGCAGACCATTCGCAACGTCGGCCGGGTCGGCGTCCGGGTCTACCTTTCCGTCGGGCCGGGCGGCGAGCCACCCTCCGGTTTCGAGATCGGCCCGATCAGCGGCGGACGGGCCGAGGACGGCGCCCCCATCGTCACCGCGGAGGTGCGCAACACCGGCCAGCGGGCGCTCGACCTCGGCGGCGACCTGCGGCTGACCGAAGGGCCCGGCGGTCTCTCGGTCGCCCCCGTCAAGGTCGAGACGACGACCCTCGCCCTCGGCGGCGCCACCACGATCCGCGTGGCACTGGACCGCCGTCTGCCGGACGGACCCTGGACGGTGCGGCTCGACCTCGCCAGCGGCTGGACGAAGCGCTCCGCCAACGGGACGGTCCGGTTCGGCGGCGCTGGCGCTCCGGCCGTAGCCAGCGCCGTGGACCACTCCGGGCAGGTACTCACCGGCGGGCTGGTCGCCTCGGGACTGGTGCTGGTGCTCCTCGGCTGCTACGCGTACCGCCGCCGAGCCCGCGGGCCGGCGGTGGCCGCCATCTGAGCCGTCCGGCCCGGTCCTCGGCACGCTGACGGACCGGACCGGACCGGACCGGACCGGTCCCGCCCGCGCGCGGCGGCCCCCGTTCAGGCCAAGGCGGACTCGGCCGCCGCGAGGAACGCGTCGTTCTCGGCCGGGGTGCCGATGGTGACCCGGACCCCGTCGCCGGGGAACGGCCGGACGATCACGCCGCGCGCCTCGCACGCCCTGCCGAACTCGACCGCCCGCTCGCCCAGCGGCAGCCACACGAAGTTCGCCTGGCTGGCCGGCACGTCGGGGACGAACTTGCGCAGCGCCTCGGTGACCCGGTCCCGCTCGGCGACGACCAGCGCACAGCGCCGCCCGACCTCGTCGGCCTGGGCGAGCGCGGCGAGCGCGCCGGCCTGGGCGGCCATGCTGGTGGAGAACGGGGTGACCACCTTGCGCACGGCGGCGGCCACCCCGGGCGCGGCGACGAGGAAGCCGATCCGCAGGCCCGCCAGCCCCCACGCCTTGGACAGGGTGCGCAGCACGACCACGTTGGGCCGGTCGAGGTAGGTCAGGCCGTCCGGCACGTCGGCGTCGGTGACGAACTCCCGGTACGCCTCGTCGATGACCACCAGCACGTCCTCGCCGACGGCGTCGAGGAACCGGTCCAGCTCCGCCCGGCGCACAGCCGTGCCGGTCGGGTTGTTCGGGTTGCAGACCAGCACCATCCGGGTCCGGTCGGTCACCGCCGCGGCCATCGCCTGAAGGTCGTGCCCGTGCCCGGCGTCGTTGGGCACCCGCACGCTGGTCGCGCCGCTGGTCGCCGCGATGATCGGGTACGCCTCGAACGACCGCCACGAGTAGAGCAGCTCGTCGCCGGGCAGGCAGGTGGCCCGCACCAGGTGCTCGGCCAGCGCCACCGATCCGCAGCCGGTGGCGATCCGGTCGGGGTGCACCCCGTGCCGCTCGGCGAGCGCCTGGCGGAGGGCGACGACGCCCATGTCCGGGTACCGGTGAGAGCCGGCGACCGCCTCGGTGACCGCGTCCACCACGCCGGGCAGCGGCCCGTACGGCACCTCGTTGCTGGCCAGTTTGATCGCCTCCGGCAGGCCCAGCTCGCGGGCCAGGTCGGCGGGGCTGCGGCCGGGCACGTAGTTGGGCAGCGCGTCGAGGTCGGCGCGGGTCAGCCGCAGCGGCGGCTCGTGACGTCCGGGGTCGGTCATGGGGTGTCTCCCGAGGGGTTGGCGGGGTCGTCGGCCGGCTTGGCGGGGCCGTCGTGCGGGGCGGTGCCGCCGCCGGCGGCGGGGGTGCGCGGGGGGAGCCGGACCACCACGGTCTGCGCGCGCTTGTCGTGCAGCGCCTGCCGCAGCGGGTGGTCGAACAGCGGCGACACGGCGTCGACGAGTTGGAGCAGCAGGCCGAAGCCGCAGCAGTACCAGAGCAGGGTGGGCAGGCCCAGCGTGCTCCACCGGCGCAGCGCCCGCCCGAAGCCGAGCGGCTGGTCGGCCTCGACCGGCACGGCCCGTACGCCCAGCAGCCGCTTGCCGAGGGTCTGCCCGTTGCCGGCCATCGCCGGCACCTCGTACGCGAACCAGAGCGCGGTGGCGATCAGCAGGATGGCGACCTGGAGCCCGCCGGCCTGCTCGCCGGGCTGGGGCAGCCCGTCGGTGGACGTGTCGCCGGTCATGCTCCGGCGCAGCACCTCGCGGAAGTACGGGGTGACCTCCTCGACGTACCGGTAGACGAACCAGCCGTTGACGACGGCGTTGAGCAGGAACACCATGCCGAAGTCGATCAGCCGGGCGACGAACCGGGCACCGAAGGAGGCCAGCGGCAGCCCGTGCGGGCGGGGCACGGGCGGACGCCCCGGCCACCCCGGGTACGCCCACCCGGGCGGATATCCCTGGCCGGGTGCCCCCGGCTGACCGGGGACCGGGGGCTGACCGGCCCCGGGCCAGCCGAGGAACGGGCCCGGGGCGGGCGGCGCGGCGGGCCCGCCTGCCGGCCCGGGGGCCGCCGTGGGCGTGGCCGACCCGCCCGGGCCTGGGCTGACCGGCGTGGGGGCGGGGCTGGCCGGGGGCGGGGACTCGACCGGGGGCGGCCCCTCCGGCGGGGTGGCGTCGACCGGGATCGGCGTACCGATCCAGCCCTCACCGTCCCAGTATCTCCTGGTGTCGGGGTCGGCGGGGTCGACGTACCAGCCTGGTTGCACGCTCACGGAGCAACCTTAACGACGACCGTCCGGGCGAACTTGTCGTGGAGGCACTGCTGCCAGGGCTTGTCCCAGAGCTGCCAGAGCCCGTCGAGGTAGTTGAGCCCGGGCACCACCGCGGCGGCGACGAACTGCACCAGGTAGCGCCGCCCGGCCATGCCGCGGTCGAGCGTCCGGGTCGGGTCGAGCGGGACGACCCGGATCTTCATCACCTTCTTGCCCAGCGTCTGCCCGGACCGGCGCAGGTACTCGACGTGGTAGAGCCAGTAGAGCCCGAGCATCAGCACGAACAGCCCCAGCTCGGCCAGGAACAGCGGCAGCATGATCTCGGTCAGGAACGTGCTCGGGTCGGGCTCGACGAGCGTGCCGTCCGGGTTGGTCCGGGTGAACTGGTCGAACATCCTGACCCAGATGAACACCATGACCGGCAGGAACAGCGTAAAGACGACCACACTGGCGACGGCGCTGTCGATCAGGAAGGCCAGCAGGCGGTCGCCGAAGCTCGCCAGCGGCTGCCCGCCGGGGCTGACCGGCACCGGCGCGTACCCGGGGCGCGGCGGGGCCCACCCGGCCGGTGGGGCGTATCCGGCCGGTGGGGCATAGCCGGGCGGGCCGGGCTGCGCCGGGACGGCGTACCCCTGCGGGACCGGGACGGAGGGCGGCGCGACGCCACCGGCGGGCGGCTGCCCGCCGGCCGGCGGCGTCGGGTACGTCGGAGGCTGGGTCACGCTCGACAGTGTCGCAGGTGACTACAGGTTGCCCCGCTTCTCCTGCTCCCGCTCGATCGCCTCGAACAGCGCCTTGAAGTTGCCCTTGCCGAAGCCGAGCGAGCCGTGCCGCTCGATCAGCTCGAAGAACACCGTCGGACGGTCCTGCACCGGCTTGGTGAAGATCTGGAGCAGGTAGCCGTCCTCGTCCCGGTCGACCAGGATCCTGCGGGCCTTCAGCTCCTCGATCGGCACCCGCACCCGGCCGATCCGGGCGCGCAGCTCCGGGTCGTCGTAGTACGAGTCGGGGGTGTCCAGGAAGTCGACGCCGGCCGCGCGCATCGCGTCGACGCTGGCCAGGATGTCGTTGGTGGCCACGGCGATGTGCTGGGCCCCCGGGCCCTGGTAGAACTCCAGGTACTCGTCGATCTGCGACTTCTTGCGGGCCACGGCCGGCTCGTTGAGCGGGAACTTGACCTTGCGGGTGCCGTTGGCGACGACCTTGCTCATCAGCGCCGAGTAGTCGGTGGCGATGTCGTCGCCGACGAACTCCGCCATGTTGGAGAAGCCCATCACCCGCTGGTAGAAGTCGACCCACTCGTCCATCCGGCCCAGCTCCACGTTGCCGACGACGTGGTCGACGGCCTGGAAGAAGCGCTTCGGCTGGAGGCCGGCGTCGATCATCGGCTGCCGGTCCACGATCGGGCCCCGGGCCACGAAGCCGGGCAGGAACGGGCCGGTGTAGCGGGACCGGTCGACCAGGGTGTGCCGGGTGTCGCCGTACGCGTCGATGACCGCGAACCGGACCGTGCCGTGCTCGTCGCTCAGGTCGGTGGGCCCGGTCCGGCCGGTCGCGCCCTGGGCGACGGCGTGGGCGTACGCGGCGTCCACGTCGGGCACCTCCAGCGCGATGTCCACCACGCCGTCGCTGTGCTTCGTCACGTGCTCGGCGCCGGGGGCGTCGGGGCGTACCGCGCCGGTCAGCACGAACCGGGCCGAACCGCTGGTCAGCACGTACTCGGCGGAGTCGCGGAAGCCCTGCTCCGGCCCCCGGTACGCCACGCAGGTCATGCCGAACGCCGTCGAGTAGTAGTGCGCGGCCTGCTTGGCGTTGCCGACCATGAAGTGGACGTGGTCGAGCGCCTTCACCGGGAACGGGTCGTGGCTGATGTCGTGGTCGACGGCGCCGACGAGCCGGTCGACGTCGATCTCCTCGGTGGGCTTGGGTCGGTCGATCGCCTGGGTCATGGTGACCTCCTCGCGTACCGGCCGGCTTCGTGGGCCGCCGTGGTGGGTTGTACCGCGAGGATCGCCGGGCCGGGTCGGGTTGGGCAACAGTTGCGCATATCCCTGGTCAGGTTGCGCATTCGGTATGGTGTTCACCCGTGACCGCTGTGCAGGATGTCCAGCTCGACGAGCTGGACGCGCGACTGATCGAACTCTTCGCCGAGGAGCCCCGGATCGGCGTCCTGGAGTGCTCCCGGCGGCTCGGCGTGGCCCGGGGCACCGTCCAGGCCCGCCTCGACAAGCTCCTCGACCGGGGGGTGATCGGCGGGTTCGGGCCGGACATCTCGCCGGCCGCGATCGGCTTCGCGGTGACCAGCTTCGTCACCCTGGAGATCAGTCAGCGGCTCGGGCACGACCCGGTGACCGCCCACCTCGCGGCGATCCCCGAGGTGCTGGAGGCGCACACCATCACCGGCTCCAGCGACCTGCTCTGCCGGATCGTCGCCCGATCCAACGCCGACCTCCAGCGGGTGATCGACCAGATCGTGGCGTACGAGGGGATCCGGCGGGCGTCGACGATCATCGCGCTCGCCCAGCAGATCCCGTACCGGACGCTCCCCCTGGTCCGCTCCGCCGCCCGGGGAGAAGGAAGGGCCCCCTCCTAACGCTTTTTGTAGAAGAAGGGCCCCCTTTTAACACGCCGGTCACCGAGAAAGCGCCGCGACACGGCCGCACCGGCGCTCGGGGCGGCGGTGATCGTCGTTACCGTGTCCGGTGTGGCGAAGGTGGGCGGCCTCAGGATGCGTGGCTGGTTCCTGCTCGGCCTCGTCACGGTGGTCGTCCTCGCCGTGGCCGGGGTGTGGAACCCGTGGCCGGGCGTGTGGGACTGGGTCGACCGCAGCGAGCCGATCTCCGAGCCCGACGTCATCTGGCAGCAGCGCGTCGGCGGCACCCCGAAGAGCGTCACCATCGCCGGCGACACCGTGATCGTCGAGCAGCGCACCCGGGTCGAGGCACGCAGCCTCGCCACCGGCGCACAGCTGTGGGACCGCAAGGCCGACTGGGCCGCCGTGGCCGGCGGGGACCGCGACCCCGTCGTCGCCGTGGGCAAGCTCCTGGTCAAGGGGTACGAGCTGCTCGACCCCACCACCGGCGCGACCCGCCGCCGCGACGACGACGCGGTGGCCGTGTGGACGTACCGGAACCTGCTGCTCGACGCCCACTGCGTCGAGGCGACCGACTGCACGCTGAGCGCCTGGGACCCGCGCGGCACCGCGCCGCTGTGGACGGCGTTCCTGCCCGGCGTCAGCACCGGCCTCTTCGCCGACAACCCCGACCTGCTCGGCACCCGCCGGCTCACCGCCAACCGGATCGACGCCGGGGTGGCCGGGCCGGAGCCGGTGCCGCCGCTGCTCGGCTTCTCCGTGGACGGCCGGGTGCACGTGGTGGACACCGCCACCGGCCGGGTGCTGCAGAACGTCGAGCAGGGCCGGGACGAGCGGCTCGCCGTGGTCGGCGGCCGGATGCTGCGGATCAGGGCCGTCGGCCAGGACGGCGCGTGCGCGTTCACCCTCACCGCGCACGACCCGACCACCGGCAAGGAGGTGTGGCGGCGCACCGGCGTCAACCTGCGCACCGCCGACAGCGTCGGCTGCGTGCAGCGGGAGGACCCGCAGGGCGCGCGGAACGTGCTGATCGGTGTGGCCCCGGACGGCCGCGAGGCGGTCATCGACGGGTACGACGGGCGGCTGCTCCAGGTCAACGGCGAGGGGCAGAAGCTGATCGCCGTCGACGACCGGTACGCGCTGCTGCGTACCGCCGACAAGCGTTCCATCGTCGCCCGGGAGTTGGGCGCGGACCGCACCCGGTGGACCCGGCCCACCGGCGAGAAGAACGGCGCGACGCTCACCCCGTACGCGGCGGTGCTCACGCAGGAGAAGCCGAACCGGCTGATCGCGCTGGACCCGCGTACCGGAAAGGAGCTGTTGGTGTTGCGGACCTCGGCCAACGCCCTGGCCGTGGGCCCGGCGGGCATGGTCATCGGCGAGGGCCGCGAGATCGGGTACGTCCGTTTCGGCGCGGGCGGCACCGCCCCCGCGCCCGGCGGCGACGCCGGTGTTCCCGGCCCCGGCAGCAGCGGCGGCGACCCGGGCGGCGACACGCCCGGTGGTGGCGACGGGCCGGCCGACGAGGACCGCTGCGGCCCGAAGCAGGAGCTCTGCTGAGAGCCGTGCGGCCGGGGCGCTGAGAGCGGTGTGGAGAGCGAGGTCCCTTCAGGCCCCCGTCGGTTGCGATCGATCGACCGGTCTGCCCTAGGCTTTCCGCTCATGAGCAGTGCCGCCGCGTTCTCCTACGCCCCCTTGCTGCCGACCGGTGCCGACCAGACCGAGTATCGCCTGGTCACCGACGAGGGCGTCGACGTCGTCAACGGTCCGGGCGGGCGCCGGTTCCTCACCGTGGAGCCGGCCGCGCTGACCGCGCTGACCGCCGAGGCGATGCACGACATCGCCCACTTTCTCCGCCCCGCCCACCTGGCCCAGCTCCGGGCGATCATCGACGACCCGGCGGCCTCGCCGAACGACCGGTTCGTCGCGCTGGACCTGCTGCGCAACGCGAACATCGCGGCCGGCGGGGTGCTGCCGATGTGCCAGGACACCGGCACCGCCATCGTGATGGGCAAGCGCGGCCGGCACGTGCTGACCGACGGCGGCGACGCGGAGGCGATCTCCCGGGGCGTCTACCAGGCGTACACGAAGCTGAACCTGCGCTACTCGCAGCTCGCCCCGCTGACCATGTGGGAGGAGCGCAACACCGGCAGCAATCTGCCGGCGCAGGTGGAGCTCTACGCCGAGGACCCGGACGGGCACCCCGACGCGTACAAGTTCCTGTTCATGGCCAAGGGCGGCGGGTCGGCCAACAAGTCGTACCTCTACCAGGAGACCAAGGCGCTGCTGAACCCGACGCGGATGATGCAGTTCCTGGAGGAGAAGCTGCGGCTGATCGGCACCGCCGCCTGCCCGCCCTACCACCTGGCGATCGTCATCGGCGGCACCAGCGCGGAATACGCACTGAAGACCGCCAAGTACGCCTCCGCGAAGTACCTGGACGCGCTGCCCACGCAGGGCTCGATGACCGCGCACGGCTTCCGCGACCTGGAACTGGAGGCGGAGGTGCTGGAGCTGACCCGCAACTTCGGCATCGGGGCGCAGTTCGGTGGGCGCTACTTCTGCCACGACGTGCGGGTCGTCCGGCTGCCCCGGCACGGCGCGTCCTGCCCGGTGGCGATCGCCGTGTCCTGCTCGGCGGACCGGCAGGCCGTCGCCAAGATCACCCCGTCGGGCGTGTGGCTGGAGCGCCTCGAAACCGACCCGGCGCGCTACCTCCCCGACGTCACCGACGAGACCCTCGACGCCTCCGACGTGGTGCGCGTCGACCTGAACCGGCCGATGGCCGAGATCCGCGCCGAGCTGTCGAAATACCCGGTGAAGACCCGGCTGTCGCTGACCGGCCCGCTGGTCGTCGCCCGGGACATCGCGCACGCGAAGATCGCCGAGCGGCTCGACGCGGGCGAGCCGATGCCGCAGTACCTGCGCGACCACGCCGTCTACTACGCCGGCCCCGCCAAGACCCCCGAGGGGTACGCCTCCGGCTCGTTCGGCCCGACCACCGCCGGCCGGATGGACGCGTACGTGGAGCAGTTCCAGGCCGCCGGCGGCTCGCTGGTGATGCTCGCCAAGGGCAACCGGTCCGCCCAGGTGACCCGCTCCTGCCAGCAGCACGGCGGCTTCTACCTCGGCTCCATCGGCGGCCCCGCCGCCCGCCTCGCGCAGGACTGCATCCGGCACGTCGAGGTCCTCGAATACGCGGAGCTGGGCATGGAGGCGGTCTGGAAGATCGAGGTGGAGGACTTCCCGGCCTTCATCGTCGTCGACGACAAGGGCAACGACTTCTTCGCCGAGGTCACCAAGCCGGTGCTCACCGTCGGCCGCCGCTGACCCACGCAGACCAAGGAGCCCCGGTCGGCTGGCCGGGGCTCCTTGGTGTCGGGTGCTCGGGTCAGCCCCGGCAGTAGTGCGACTCGTACTCGTACAGGGCCGTCGCGCCCTCTCCGCGATCCCGGCCGGAGAGGGTCAGCCGCTGCACGGGAACCATGACGCGCTGGCCTGTCGTCCCGCTACCGGCGTCGAACCACACCTCTACCGTGTCCCCGTCCGGTAGCTCCCGTGGGCCGATCGCCAGGATCGTCATGAGGCGCGCCTTCCGATGCGGGGCGGCTGGAGGCGGTCAGGGAAACTGTTCATCGGGTCGGACCTCCGATGTCCGATCAAGGCCCCCGGTTCGCGTGGCTGCGCCTGCCGGGGGCCGCTTCTTTTGGAGGCCCTCGGACGCTTCGAGGGGGTGCGGCCCGCCAAGCCCCCGAGGGATGCCAGGGACTCTATCGTCCTCGTGCATAGGCTGCCTAGGGTGCCCTGGGCGCCGCTATTGCCGTGGGTGCTCCTGTTGCCCGCCATGATGAAGCCATGACTGCGAGGATCGACCCGATGTCGCCGGTGCCGCGATACCGGCAACTCGCCGCGATCCTTCGAAAGGCGATCGAGGTCGGCGATTACCCGCCGGGGAGCCGGCTCCCGTCCGAGAAGACGCTGACCCAGACCTACGGGGTGGCGCGCGAGACCGCCTCCAAGGCAATGGACGCACTGGCGGCCGAGCGTCTGGCCGTCATGGTTCCCGGGGTGGGCTGGCACGTCCCGCCCGAGGCAACCGGCAGCCCTGACGCATAGGAGTCACGGCAACGTCGTCAGCGAACGAGCGTTGCCTGACCCTGCCCGCGTAGGTGCCGCCTCGGGTGATCAACTGTCGGCCAGCGACGGCCGGGGCGCAGCCGGCTTGAGGTGGGATGCGGTGCGCGTGTCAGAGTTGGCCACATGGCGGGCGACCTTGAGGCGGCGTCGGAGGCGTACCGAGCGGCGCTCCAGCGGGTACAGGATGGGCTCGCGGAAGTCGCCTCGGCCCGTGCTGATGTGCCCAAGGTGCGCGAGCGGCTGGCCGCCGCGATCGTGACGGCATACCGGGGCGGTCGGCGGGTTGGCGAGGTCGCCCGAGTCGCCGGCTATGGCCGTGAGCAGGTCCGGCGAATCTTGCGGGCCAACGGCGTGGAGTCCGAGGGCACCGGCAGCCCTGACGCTTAGGTCGCCAAGCCCGTACTCACCGCAGCCGCCGCTGGCCTTCCCGCCGCCGCAACCCGCATGTACGAGCAATCACTCACGGTGGTCGGCTCGGTTGTTTTGCGATGCGGTTGTCCGTCTTGTGTTGGCAAGTTGTAGTCGACCTTTACATCGAACAACTCTCATCTCTACTGTCTGAACGCACCGTCAGGCGTGATCACGGGGGTTTGGCCGATGGCTGGTTGGCGTACGCCTGCGTACATTTCGCGGGGCCGTTCAGGGTTCTTCCGGCGCTGGCTGGCAGGGGTGACGGCCGCGGCCTCCGTGGTCACCGCTCTCGGCGTGCCGGCCGCTGCCGCTGCCGCTGCCGCGCCGCCGAAGGGCGCGTGTGTCGAGGAGCAGCCGAACGGGAATGCGGCCCGGCGGATGGTGGCGACCTGTGGTCGGCGGGTGGAGATCCTCTCCGAGCGCACGGAGTGGTCGCAGACGTTCGCCAACGTCGACGGCTCGCAGACGCTCGAGCAGACGATCGAGCCCACTCGGGTGCGTAAGGGCGGGTCATGGGTGCCGGTGGACACGACGCTCAAGGCCACCGCCGGGGGCATCGCGCCCCGGGCCACGGTGCTGCCGATGGTCTTCTCCGCCAAGGGGGGCGACGGTCCGTTCGCCACGCTGCGCGACGGGTCCCGTCGAATCGAGGTCTCCTGGCCGGGAAAGCTGCCCGCGCCGGTCGTGAACGGCTCCACGGCCACCTACCGGGACGTCCTGCCCGACGTGGACCTCCAGGTGACAGCCCAGCCGCTCGGCTTCTCGGAGGTGCTGGTCGTCAAGACCCGCGCCGCCGCTGCGAACCCGAAGCTGGCGACGCTGCGGTTCGGTGTGGAGACGAAGGGCGTCACGGTCGGCCCGTCCTCCGGTGGCGGGCTCGCCGCGCGGGACAACAAGGGCGGCATCGTCTTTGCTGCCCCGGCTCCCTTGATGTGGGACTCCTCCGAGGCCGGGGATCCTGTGGGTGGAACTCTGGAGAAGGGCAGGGGGCAGGCTGCCGGCCCGTCGCGCAAGCCGACAGCGGCCGAGGCCGGAGCCGTGGGTGCCAGGACCGACGGTACTGCGGCGGGCCGGGACGACGCACCTGAGGGTGCCCGACGGGCCGTGATGCCTGTGCGGGTCGACGGCGACACGATGACGCTGGTCCCGGACAAGGCGATGCTGGCCGATCAGCGGGCCAAGCTGCCGATCTACATCGACCCGTCGTGGACCGGCGGGATCGCGAGCAACGCGTGGACGTCGGTGTGGAGCAAGTACAAGTCGAGCTCCTTCTGGCAGAACTCCACGGCGCTCTACAACGGCAAGACGGTCGGGTCGGCGGGTGCGGGGCGTACCGAGGACTGCTCGGGCTGCGCCGACCACATCATCCGGTCGCTGTTCCGGATGAACACCGCCAGGGTCGCGGGCACGCACATCCTCAGCGCCCAGTTCCGGGTGGAGCAACGGTGGTCGTGGACGTGCAGCCCGAAGTCGAACGCGAAGGTGTGGATGACGGGGGCGATCTCGTCGGGCACGACCTGGAACAATCAGCCGACCTGGTACAGCAACTACACCTCGCAGGCGGTCGGGAACCGAAAGTACGGTGCCGCGCACGGCTGTCTGGGCACCGGGACGATCGAGTTCAACGTGACGTCGATGGTGGCGAAGGCGGCGGCGAGCAAGTGGTCGAACCTGACGGTGGGTCTGCGCGCGGTCGACGAGGGGACGAAGGACCAGTGGAAGCGGTTCAACCACGCCTCGCCGAAGCTTGCGATCACCTTCAACACGGACCCGAACGCGCCGGCTGACCGTAGCTCGGACGGCAAGGGTTGCCTCACCGGCACGTCGCGGCCGTACGTGTTGACCACGACGCCGGCGCTGGCGGCGAAGCAGTCCGACCCGGACGTGTCGCAGCAGTCGTTGACCACCTGGTTCTACTGGTGGCCGGTGGGTGGCTCGCGCAACGAGACGGACAAGATCTCCCAGGCCAACGGCAACCCCGGACCGGTGGGGCCGACGATCCCGGCGGGCAGGCTGACCGACGGGGCGAGCTACGTGTGGCAGGCCCGGACGTGGGACGGCTCGCACAACAGCGCCTGGTCCGGCACGTGTGAGTTCACGGTCGACGCGACACCGCCGCCGGCGCCGGCGGACGTCGCGTCCACGGACTACACCGATGACGGGGTGGCGCACGGCGGGGTGGGCCTGGCCGGCACGTTCGCCGTGACCGCGCCCGGCACCCGGCCGTACGAGGTGAAGGAGTACGCCTACAGCCTCGATTCCGGGGTGCTGACCGCGGCGAAGACCGTGCCGGCTCGGTCCACGGACTACGGGGCATCGATCACCCTGCCCCCGTTGCACGACGGGGTGAACACGCTGTACGTGTGGTCGAAGGACCACGCGGGGCGGTTCTCCACCCCGGTGACGTACACGTTCAGCGTCAGCGCGGGCTCCGGCCCGGCGGCGCAGTGGACGTTCGAGGAGACCGGCGCCACCGCCACGGATGCCACCGGCCACGGCAACACCCTGGCCATGGGCTCGGCCAGCCGGGTCGCCGGGCGCTCCGGCGTGGGCTCGGCGTTGTCGCTGTCCGGTACTACTGCGGCGACCCTGACGGGCACGCTCAACACCCCGCACCCGGACACCGGTGTCTCCACCCCGGTGCGGACGGACGCGAGTTTCACCGTCGCCGCATGGGCCAAGCTCAGCTCGACGGCGGGCGCCGGGGTGCAGACCGTGGTCAGCACCAGCGGCTCCCGCATGTCCGCATACCACCTCGGCTACGCCGGCAGCAGCCAGCGCTGGCGGTTCACCATGGCCGCCGCCGACTCGGACAACGCCACGCTCTACAGCGTGCTGTCCGACGCGGCGCCCGCGGCGGGCAAGTGGACCCACCTCGCGGGCGTGTACGACGGGTCGACGAAGAAGATGACCTTGTACGTCAACGGCGTGGCCCAGACCGCCACGACCACCATCACGGGTGGCTTCGACGCCACCGCCGAGGTGGCGGTCGGCAAGCGCAAGTGGAACGGCGCGTACGACAGCTACTTCACCGGGGCGGTCGACGACGTGCGGTTCTACAACTTCATCGAGACCCCGGCCAACCTGGCGTCGCTGGCCGTGCCGCTGCCCCCGACGATCACCTTCCCGGACGGGGCCGAGGCCCTCGCAGGTGGTCAACTGACGGTTACGTTCGACGCGGGCGGCGACACGAACGTCACGCAGTTCAAATACAGCGTCAACGACGACGGCCTGAACGCCACCGTGAACGCCACCACTGCGGGTGGCACGGCGACCGTCACGATCAACGTGGGCAGTGTCACCGGTGAGCGGCGCGTCTACGCGGCTGCTGTGGACGATGGCAACCGGCCCAGCGGTGTGGCGGAGAAGCCGTTCGCAGTGTCGCCTCCGGCGAGCCTGTCGGGCACCGTGTGGGATCCCAACTTCGTGCCGCAAGCCGGTGCCGTCATCCGGCTGGAACCGGGTGGATACCAGGCCAGCTCCGGGATCGACGGCAGCTATGCCCTGACCAACTTCCCGACCGGCTCGTACACGGTTACCGCTGCTTTCGGCGGCCGGTGTGGCCTGGCGTTCAGCGATGCGGTCGAGATTGAGGGCGGGGGACACACCCTCGACATCTTCCTCGCCGCGATCAGTGACGACCTGGGGACGATCTGTACCGAGCAGACCACGGCGTTTACCGCCGCCGGTACGACGCTGGCGTTGACTGGTGACGACGCCGTGGCCGCGGTGCAGTTGCCGTTCGCGTTCCCGTTCTACGGTGGGGCGTACCGTAGCGCCTGGGTGGACACCAACGGTCTGCTGTCGTTCACCGACCCCGGAGGCTCGCACCCGTACACCGGTGGTGGGCAGTTGCCGGCCCCGGCGGACCCGAATGCCCTCGTCGCTGCGTTCTGGGATGACCTGGTGGTCGACGGGTCGGCGAGTGTGCGGACCGCGACCACCGGCACTGGCGCGGATCAGCGGTTCGTCGTCGAGTGGCGCAACGTGCACCGTAAGGGCGACACCACTGCGCGGCTGTCGTTCGAGGCGGTGCTCGCGCCGGACGGCACGGTGACCACGAACTACGACCAGCTTGACAGCAATGCGGAGAAGGGCGCCAACGCGATCGTCGGGATCGAGGCGGACGCGGGCGAGGACGGCCTGTCGTACTCGATCGGTGAGCCGGTGCTGGCCAGCACCAGGGCCATCACCTTCGTCCGCCCGGACGTCGCGGGTGGGCTGGAGACGCACAACCTCTCCGGCGTGCTGACCGACGCGGCCGGCACCCCCGTCGTGGGTGCCACGGTCTCGCTCGACCCGACCGGCGTGAGCGCCACCACCGGCGCTGGCGGGGCGTACACCTTCACCGGTCTGGTCGCGGACAGCTACACCGTGTCGGCGAAGCTCGCCGGCCGGTGCGGTGTCGCGGTCCGCGCCCAGGTGGAGCTCTCTGTTGACATCGTCCGCAACCTTCAGCTCGGCCCCGACTACGGTGGCCTGGGCTATGCCTGCGCCACCGGCGCGTCCGGCTTTCAGGCGGCGTCCACGGTCCTTGCCCTGACCGGCGACGACGCCGCGACGTCGGTGACGCTGCCCTTCCCGGTGCAGTTCCACGGGCAGTCGTACACCACCGGCCGGGTGCACACGAACGGCCTGGTCAGCTTCGGCAGCGTCTCGGGTGAGCCCGACACGTGGGCCAACCCGACGATGCCGACGGCGACGGCCCCCAACGCCGTGGTGGCCCCGTTCTGGGACGACTTCGAGGTGGACGCGTCGGCCAGCGTGCGGACGCAGACCTTCGGCGCGGCCCCGAACCGGTCGTACGTGGTCGAGTGGCGCAACGTCAACTTCCGTCCGCCCAGCACTGGGCGGCTGACCTTCGAGGTGATCTTCCACGAGGACGGGCGGATCGCGTTCCACTACGGTGCCATGTCGACCCCGGTCCAGCAGGGCGCGGGCGCGACCGTGGGCCTGGAGAACGGCTCGGGCACGGTGGCCGCGCTCTATTCCTTCCAGGAGGCAGCGCTCACCGGCAACACTTCCATTACCTACACGCCGGCCCCCACCGGCACCGTCAGGGGCGTCCTCACCACCGCCGTGACCGGGCAGCCGGTCGCGGGGGCTACGGTCACCCTGAACCCGGGCAACCGCAGCGCCACCACGGGCGTTGATGGCAGCTACCAGTTCACCACCGTGCCGGTGGGCGAGTACGCGGTCGCCGCAGCCACCGGCGACAGCCGGTGCGCCGGCCAGTACGCCAAGGAAACCGTCGACCATCCCGGCGGTACGTCCGACGTGGACCTGTCGGTGATGGTCGACGGCGACGAGTTCGGCTACAAGTGCACTACCGGGGCGACGGCGTTCGTCACCGGTAACGTGACGGAGGGCTGGACCGGCGACGAGACGGTGTGGCAGAAAAACCCCCCGTTCCCGGTGAAGCTCTACGGGGAGTCCTACACCTCGGCCTGGATCAGCGCCAACGGTCTGATCAGTTTCAAGGACCCGGCCTACTTCGGCTGGATCGGCTCCATCCCGGGCACCCTGCCGTCGCCGGCCGCCGAGGGCTCCCCGAACGCCGCCGTCTACGTCCACTGGGACGACTGGGTGGTCGACACGCAGGCGGCGATCGCCACCAAGATCAGCGGCACCGCCCCCAACCGGCAGTGGGTCGTGGAGTGGCGCAACGTCCACGCCTACGGCGACACCAACACCCGCACCACCTTTGAGGTGATCTTCAGCGAGGGTGGCGACGTCACCCTGGCGTACAGCGGTATCGATCCCACCAAGCCGATCGAGCGGGGCGGCGAGGCCACCGTCGGCATCGAGAACGCCGACGGGTCCATCGGCTTCCAGTACCTGCACCGGGAGAACTGGCTGGCCAGCGGCCAGGGCGTGACGTTCAAGCCCAACCCGCCGGGCCTGGGCAGCGTCACCGGCACGATCACCTGCCAGGGCACCCCCGTCGCCGGGGCGAGCGTCGCGGTTGCCGGCGCGACGGCGACGACCGCAGCGGACGGCACCTACCAGGTCACCGCCGTGCCGGCCGGATCCTGGGCGGCGATCGCCACCGTGCCCAGCGGCACCTGCAAGGGCTCCGACGTGCGGCAGGTCGTGGTCGGAACCAGCACCCAGGCGACCGCCGACTTCGCCCGGGCCGCCACGCCCGCCGGCGGTGGGTACACGCTGGCTGAGCAGGCCGTGGCGTACGTCCCCGCCAACACCACCGTGCTGCCGGTCACGGGGGACGACGCGTATACCTCGGTCGCCCTGCCCTTCCCCGTGAATCTTTACGGGCAGAGCTACAGCACCGGCTGGGTGGACAGCAACGGCGTGGTCAGCTTCGTCGACCCCGGCGAACCCTCGCCCGACGCCTGGCCGATCCCCTCGCCGGCCAGCCCGGAGGAGCCGAACGCCGCGCTCTATCCGCTCTGGCACGACTGGGTCGTCGACAGCAATGCCAGCGTCCGCACCGCCGTGCGCGGCAGCGCACCCAACCGGCAGTTCGTCATCGAATGGCGCAACGTCCACTCCTACGAGGATCCCCTCACCCGGATCACCTTCCAGGCCATCCTCGACGAAGCCGGTGGCTACAGCTTCGCCTACACCGACAACGACGGAACCTTCCTCGAGCGCGGCGGTGCCGCCACCGTCGGCATCGAGAACGCCGACGGCACTTCCGCGATCCAGTACACACATCGCCAACCTGTCCTTCGCCCCGGGCTGGGGCTGAGGTTCGACCCGCTCACGCCATGACCCTGTTTCGACCGCGCCCAGCCCCTGAATCTCGGACCCTCCGGAGGCCCTCGGTGATGTCCAACCTGCCCGCCGTCCCCGATCTCTCGCCGATGCGGCGGGTCCGCCGTCGTACGGTGCGCCGCTCCGGTGTGGCAGTGAGTGTTGCCGTCGTCATGCTGGCCAACCTGATGGGGGTTCCAGCCCCGGCTGCGGAGGCCGCTAGGCCCACCAGACCAGCAGCCAAATCGGTGCCTACAGTGCCCGTGAGCGCGGTCAAGACTCGCCCGGACGATCAGACCGAACAACCCCGGGCGGCGAGTGCCAAGCCGGCACCGGTGTGGCCGGCGCCGGGCGCGGCCGTGGTCGACCTGACGTCCGCGCAGCCGGGCAAGCCGGTCCGCGCGGGCGGTTCGCCGGTACGGCTCAGGCCAGCATCTGGGACGGGTCGCTCGGCTGCGACTGATCCGCAGCGGGTGCGGCTGGAGGTCCTGGACCGGGCGGCAACACATCGCGCTCAGGTGCGGGGGGTGTTGCTGTCGATCGGCCGCGCGGACAGGGCGGCTGGTGCCGGTCGGGTCGACGTCACGGTGGACTACCGCTCTTTCGCCACCGGGTACGGGGCTGACTGGTCGAGTCGGCTGCGGCTGGTGTCACTGCCGGAGTGCGCGCTGCGTACGCCGGAGAAGAGGCAGTGCGCGGGTACGCCACTGCCGTCCCGCAACGATCTCGCTGCCCGTACGGTGACAGCTACCGTGCCGGTGGATGCGGCCACCAGCCTGGTCGCGGTGACGGCTGCCCCGTCCGGGCCCGCCGGAGACTATTCGGCCACGCCGCTGCAGCCGTCATCGACGTGGTCGGCGGGAGGCAACTCGGGTGCCTTCACGTGGTCCTACCCGATGCGGGTGCCCCCGGCACCCGGCGGGCCCGCGCCGCAGCTGGCACTGAACTACTCGTCCCAGTCGGTCGACGGCCGACACGCGGCGTCGAACAACCAGCCGTCGTGGGTGGGTGAGGGCTTCGAGGCCTGGCCCGGGGGGCACATCGAGCGGCGCTACCGGGCCTGCGCCGAGGACATGGACGGTTCGGCGAACAACGACCTGGAGACCGGCGACCGGTGCTGGGAGACCGACAACGCCACGCTGTCGCTCAACGGCCACTCCGGTGAGCTGATCTACAACTCGTCGGAAGACCGTTGGCACCTACGCAACGACGACGGGTCCCGCGTCGAGCGCAAGACCGGGGCGGCCAACGGGGACAACGACGGCGAGTACTGGGTGGTCACCACCACCGACGGCATGCAGTACTGGTTCGGTGCCCAGCGCCTGCCGGGCTGGGCGTCTGGCGATCCGGTGACCAACTCGACGTGGACGATGCCGGTGTTCGGCAACGATCCCGGGGAGCCGTGTCACGCGACCGCGTTCGCCGACTCCGACTGCGTGCAGGCGTGGCGGTGGAACCTGGACTACATCGTGGACCTGCACGGCAACTCGGCCTCGTACTGGTACGTCAAGGAGACCAACAAGTACGGCCGTAACCGGGACGCGGACGATGATGCCAGCTACGACCGGGGTGGCTGGCTGGACCGGATCGACTACGGCACCCGGAGAGACAGCGGCGTCGAGTCGGCGCTCGACTCGCCGGCTCCGCTGCGGGTCGACTTCACCGTCGCGGACCGGTGCCTGAGCGGCTGCGCCACACACGACGAGACCCACTGGCCCGACACGCCGTGGGACAGCGAATGCACCGGCACCTCCTGCACGGACAACTTCGCGCCGACGTTCTGGACGACCAAGCGGCTCGCCTCCATCACCACGCAGGTGCGCGACGGCAGCAGCTATCGCGACGTCGAGCGATGGACCCTCACGCACACCTTCCCCGATCCCGGCGACGGCACCCGCGCCGGACTGTGGCTCGACCGCATCTCCCACACCGGCCTGGTGGGTGCCACCACCACCGTGCCGGACATCGAGTTCACTTCGGTCCAGCTGTCCAACCGGGTCGACACGGGGGACTTCGCCGCAGCGATGAACTGGATGCGGATCACGAAGATCCGCACCGAGTCGGGCGGCACCACGAGTGTCACCTATTCTGCACCGGACTGCGTCGCCGGGCAGACGCCCACGCCGCACACGAACACCCGCCGCTGCTATCCGGTGATCTGGACCCCGGAGGGCTATCAGGATCCGGTGACGGACTGGTTCCACAAGTATGTCGTCACCACGATCTTCGAGAACAACAACACCGGTGGGGTCGTCCCACAGGGCAGCCCGCGCGTCGCCTACTCGTACAGCTACCTCGACGGTGCGGCGTGGCACTACAACGACGACGACGGGATCATCGACAGCAAGCACAAGACCTGGTCGGACTTTCGCGGTTACGGCCGGGTCGGGGTGACCGTCGGTGATCCCGGCGAACAGACCTATGCCGAAACCCGCTACTTCCGGGGCATGAACGGCGACCGGGCGACGCCGACGGGCGGCACCAGGTCGGTCACCGTCGACGGGATCGCCGACGAGGACTGGTATGCCGGCACGGTCCGGGAGTCCAAGACGTTCAACGGGCCGGGCGGCCCGGTGGTGTCCCGGGGGACCAGCGATCCGTGGGCATCCGCGGCGACCGCCACCCGGACGGTCAACGGGGACACCGTCACTGCCCGGTTCACCAGGATCGGCACGACCCGCAGCTACACGGCGCTGGACGCGGGTCGTGGGGAGCGGGTAACCAGGACGACCACCAGCTTCGACGCGTACGGGATGCCCGTCAGCGTGGACGACTTCGGTGACGACAATGTCGCCGGCGATGAGCAGTGCGCCAAGACGGACTACACGCCGCGTAACACCAGCGTCTGGTTGATGGACCGGGTCCACCGGGTGCAGAGCTACGCGGTGAAGTGCGCCGATGCCGCCACCCCCACCTCGCTGGGCGAGGACGACGTCATCGGCGAGGCCCGGACCTCGTATGACGGCAACGCGTTCGAGGCGACACCCACCCGGGGCCTGACCACGCGTACTGAGGTGATGGCGGCCTGGAACGCTGGCGCGCCGACCTTCACCACCGTCGTCCAGGCCGGGTACGACGTGCAGGGCCGGGTCGTCTCCTCGCGTAACGCGATGAACTACGAGACGAAGACCGCGTACACCCCGGCCAGTGGCGGCCCGGTCACGGCGACGACCGTGACCAACCCCCTGCTGCATGTCGCGACCACGACGCTTGAGCCGGCCTGGGGCACGGCGACGGCGACGGTCGACGCGAATGGCAAGCGCACTGACCTGTCCCACGACGGGCTGGGCCGGCTCACCTCCGTGTGGCTGCCGGGTCGGACGAAAGGCACCGACAGCGCCGACATGACCTTCGCGTACCAGGTCCGCAACGACGCCGCCACCGTCGTCACGACCGCCAGGCTGAACGCGCAGGGCAACTACGTCACCACCTACGCCTTCTACGACGGCCTGCTGCGGCCCCGGCAGACCCAGGCGCCGTCGCCGTCCGGCGGTCGGCTGCTTACCGACACGTTCTACGACACCGCCGGGCGGCAGGTGAAGGCGTTCGACCCGTATCATGCCGCCGGCACGCCGGGCACCACGCTGGTGACCGCGACGGAGCAGGCCTTCGTGCCCACCCAGAGCAGGACCGCCTACGACGGCGCCGGCCGTGCCACCGCATCGATCTTCCAGCCCTACGACACCGAGCGCTGGCGGACCAGCACCTACTATGCCGGCGACCGGACCGACGTCACACCACCGGCTGGCGGCACCGCCACCTCGACCGTCACCGACGCCCGAGGCCGCACCGTCCAGCTACGCCAGTACCACGGGACGACGCCGACCCCGGGGACCGCCGGCAGTTGGGACACCAGCACCTACACCTACGACCGCAAGGGCCAACTGGTGGCCTTCGCCGACCCGGCGGGCAACGACTGGACATCCACCTACGACATCCGGGGCCGCAAGACGACGACCGACGACCCCGACAAGGGCGTGACCACCTTCACCTACGACAACGCAGGTCGCGTCACCGCCACCGAAGACGCCCGTGGCGAGAAACTCGCCTACCTATACGACCCGCTGGACCGCAAGCGTGGCGCCTACGAAGACCAGATCGGCGGCACCATTCGGGGCCAGTGGGGGTATGACACCATCGCCAAGGGTCAGCTCACATTCAGCACCCGCTTCATCGGCGGCGCCATGTACCAGGTCAAGGTCACCGGTTACACGGACCTCTACCAGCCCACCGGTACTCAGGCCCTCATCCCCACGTCCGAAACCGGGCTCGGCGGCACCTACAACTCCTTCAACGGCTGGAACCGCGACGGCTCGCTGGCCTCGACCAGTTTCTCGTCCACCAACAGCGACCTGCCCAGCGAGACCCTCCAGTACGGCTACAGCGACCTCGGCCTGCCCACCACCCTCGACACGATCTACGGGGGGTCGAGCAACCTTTCCTATGTCGAAGGCACCGACTACAACGCCCTCGGCCAGACCAGTCAGTACCACCTGTACACGGGCAGCGGAGGACGCGTCCAGCAGGCGTTCACCCGGGAGTTGGAGACCGGCCGGCTCACCGGAATCCGCACCGACCGGGACTCGACCGCCCCGTACATCCTCGCCGACGTCCGCTACACCTACGACCCCGCCGGCAACATCGTCAAGGCCCAGGATGTTGCGCCGGCCCCGGTCGACGACACCCAGTGCTTCGGCTACGACCACCTCCGCCGGCTCACCCAGGCATGGACCCCCACCACTGGGGACTGCGCCACCGCGTCGACCGTCGCCGCCCTCGGTGGCCCAGCGCCCTATTGGCACAGCTGGACCTTCGACACCGTCGGCAACCGGCAGACCCAGACCGAACACACCAGCGCCGGGAATGCCACCACCACCTACACCTATCCCGCCGCAGGCAGCCCGCAGCCGCACACCCTCACCGGCACCAGCGGCGCGCAAACTGGCTCCTACACCTACGACCAGACCGGCAACACTCTCACCCGCCCCACCAACTCCTCGGGTGTCCAGACCCTGACCTGGGACGCTGAAGGTCACCTGGACACCTCCACGGACACCACCGGGACGACCAGGTACATCTACGATGCCGACGGCAACCGGCTGATCCGCCGCGATCCCACCGGCTCCACCCTCTACCTGCCCGGCCAGGAACTCCGCTATACCACCGCCACCGGTGCCACCACCTGCACCCGTTACTACTCCCACGCGGGCGCCACGATCGCCTCCCGCAATGCCACGGGGCTGAACTGGCTGTCCAACGACCACCATGGCACCGCCCAGGTCAGCGTGGCCGCTATATCACAGCAGGCGACCATCCGCCGGCAGCTGCCGTACGGCCAGGACCGCGGGACCGGTGTGAGTTGGCCCAACGACAAGGGCTTTGTCGGCGGGACCGTCGACAACACCGGGCTGACCCACCTCGGTGCCCGCGAGTACGACCCCGCCACCGGGCGCTTCATTAGCGTCGACCCACTCCAGGACCTGGCTGATCCCCAGCAGTGGCACGGCTACACCTACTCCCACAACAACCCAACGACGTTCAGCGATCCCAGCGGCCTTATCGACGAGGATTGCGCGAAGGTCGCGGGCGGCTGCTCCGAATACAAGCCAGGCAATGAGCAGGCAAACCGGAGGAGCAAACAGAAGAACAGTTGCTGGCCGATCAGGTGCTCCAGCACGATGAAATGGAACGATCCGAGGACCCTCGGCCACGTCATCCTGGTTCCCGAGGCCATCGACATCGACCGGTTCACCCAACTCTGGAATGACTCCCATGGTGACGTCATAGGCGCCGCCAAGGGGTGGGACCCGGGCCAGGTGATGCATCAGGAATTCGAGCTGGCGATGCAGGTGTGCGGGGTCATCGACGACGCGGCCTGCCGCAAGTGGATACAGGACGTGTTGTGGCCCGGCTACTGGGCCACCATGGAGCCGCTGCCGGACGAGGATGGCCTTGCGCTGCCAGTGGGCATGACGTCGCTGGGGCGTGCGGTTCTGCCGCCCGGTGCCGAGTTGCCGACGCAGAGAGGTGTCACGCCGGCGTGGCAGGAATCCGGATTCTGCAGTTTTGCCGGGGACACGGACGTCCTCCTGGCAGACGGGACCGTCAAGCCGATCAAGGAGATCAAGGTCGGCGACGAGGTCCTGGCGACTGATCCGGTGACGGGTGAGCAGGGCCCACGAGTCGTCACCCACCTGTGGATCCATGAAGACGAACTCGTCGCACTGTCCGTCGACGGCGCCGACCTCACCACCACGGAGGATCACCCCTTCTGGAACGCCAGCGACCAACAGTGGCAGCCGGCAGCCGACCTCGACAAGGGTGATCTGCTGAGGACGCCCACCGGCACCGGAGCGCTGGTCGACAGGCCTGCGGACGGGTTGTCGAGGCGCGGCACTGCCTACAACCTCAGCGTCAACGGCCTCCACACGTACTATGTGCTCGCCGGCAACGTACCGGTGTTGGTGCACAACACGAACGGATGCTGGCCCGGTCTGGATGATCTCTCGGCAACTGGGGCGCGTCCTGCCAAGGGTGGTTTGACCCACGCCGGTCGGGAATACCAGAAGCACATGGGTAGAGGGGAACTTCCGAAGGTGCCAGGAAAAGAACTGGACACAGCGGGCCAGGACTATTTGGACGATATCCTGACGACGCCTGGGACGCGGCGTGTGCCCATCAATGGTGGCAGCTTCAATGGCGGAAACTATTACATTCGCCCGGATGGCGCCGGCGCAGCCTTCGACAGTAACGGTGTATTCCAGTACTTCGGGAAATTCTCGTGATCACTATAGAGCCAGCCACGTTGCATAGAGCGGATGATGGCCGACTCAGCGAGCTGGCGGGGACACTTGCTGGCCAACGGCTGGTTGGTGCGCGGTATGTGACTCCGGCCGGTACTGGCTGGTCAAACTACAGTGATATCGAAGGTGTTCATGACGTCGGCATGGGAGTCGAATTAGTCACGGAGACGGGACTCGGTCTGGAACTGTCGTGGGCGACGCCAGGTCGCAAAGAAGGATTATCTCTGACGCTAGGCCGCGAAGAAGAACGGATTTCAAGTGACCTCGTTGACCTCGTTGATGTTAGCGGGCATCAGGACTGGTTGGGCATCATCGGCAGTTTTGTGGAAATGGTCGCCGTTTCCTTCTGCATCCATAGCGACGACTTATCGGTCAGGCCGTGGTCCGTCCGGGTCGGACTCTCGAATGGATCATCAGTAACAGTCGCACTCGGTGAGACCGAGGGCAATTTCATTCGTTACTTGCCGGACAATATCGTCGTTATATTGAACGAGGCTGCAGCTAGAGGCTATGAAATCGCCGACGGTCTTCAACCTGCGTGGGGTGAAGTTGTGCCGCACGCAGAGTAGCCATCGGTCCCCCGGGTGCGCGAAGGTCGGCCTGCGTTGCCGTCAGGGTTGCCGTCACGGCTGGCCTCGCATGTAAGTTTATCGATGGGCGCCCGTCGGTCGAGATCAGCGGGAAGCCCGGCCGCTGGGCGGCGTGCCGTTAGCGGTGCGGTCGATCCCGGAAGCGGTCGCCGTGCTGGTGGCGGTGAAGGGATTGTCACGGCCCAGCGCTGGGCCGGAACTTCCCGCTTGGGCGGTTCGGTGTTGGTGGGCGTGGGGACTGTAAAACGAACGGCTCTGGCTCATATTCGGTGGTAGCAGAGAGTAGCGGACCAGTCGGCTAGACGGCAGCCCTGTATAAGTCTGCATTATTGGGGCAAAAGGCGTAGCGAATCCATGGTTTGCAGCCTTCACACGAAGCCGGCCAGCCCTGAGGTTCCGACGTCAGGGGCTCCCGCATGTGCCTGCGATGCCGCTACAGAATGTCACCACCGAAAGTGAGCCAGAGCCGTTCGTTTGACAGACCCACTGATCGGGATGAGGTGGAACGCGCGATCATCGGCATCATCTGGCAACGGCAGGTGCGGGAAAATGTAGCAGATGCGCCATTGTTCCCGAATCAAATGAAAGGTGCGCTGCTGCAAGAACTCGCCAAAGCAGACAAGCTGGGTGTCAAGCCAGCGCGACCTGGCACACCCGAATTTGACGCTGCAGTCCAATCCGGTACTGTAAAGTGGGTTGTCTTGGAAGACGGAACCCTCGTCGTGATTCCGAAGTATGTGAATGGAATTGAGTATCGCACGCAGTCCTAAGTCGGGGCGCATCAGTGGCAGCCGCTGGTGAGGCTGAGATTGCCGGTTCGTCTTCGTCTGGATACTATGGTCTTGATATCAATTTCCACAGCGGGCACTTCCTGCCGTCGGCTACTAGTTTGCAGATAGGGAAGGATGCGTTCGCTATGTTCGGGATAGGGTTCTGATGACACCGCTTTTCGAGGACCTGGTCCACATGGACCTGCGGACTCTGGCTACATGGATTCGATCTGAAAGCAACATTGTAAACCTAGGTCAGCAAGAAGGCCGCGGGTTGGTGGAGATTTTCTCTAGTCGACTGGTGGAGGAAGCTGAAGATGTAGGCCCTGACGAATGGAACGGACTAGCAGGCGCGCTGGACAGGGCAATGCTGTCGGCGGACCTCGATCCGACTGAATCGGCGGTAAGGCAGATAAATTTGATGAGTGCGCTGATGGCCGCCGTTGGGCCGTCCTCCGATTCGTTGCGGAACCCCGACGCTGCGATGGCTATATTCCTTGGTGCGTTGCCGATGGAATTCAATGAGGCATCGGCTCTCGTGGCCAATTGGCGCCGGGCAAGCCAGGAAGATATTAGACGCCTTCGCTCTATTAGGAATCTACTTACCCCCCTTGTGGGTGCCGAGGCCCTAATCTCCGATGCAGTTGGCAAGGAAGCTATCGGGAAGTGGATGACGCTTCTGGATCAGTTGCCATAGTGCTACCCTCGATGATTCGCGCCTGACGCCGGCTTCTTCGGCCCGGCGTTCCTGATCGCTGTTTGTCAATGTCGAATGGTTCTGGGCATGGTGGAAGGTCTTTCAAAAGTCGGTCGATGCCCATGGATGTCACGTTGGGTGAGATGCGGGGGTGGCCGTGACCCGGGCCGACTGTCCGGAGTAGACG